>CAMDKJ010000027.1 GCA_945900705.1 Bifidobacterium breve
CTGTGGGCAAGACCACGACCGGTTCGACAGGAGTACTCGGTACGTCAGCACTCGGGGTCGGGGTGGCGGTTACCGACGGTGACGGAGTAGCGGACGGAGTAGCGGACTGAGTAGCGGACGGAGTCGCAGACGGGGTAGCGGACGGGGAAGCACTGGCTGATGCGGTCGCCGAAGCAGTTGCTGAAGCACTGGCTGATGCGGTTGCCGATGCGGAGCCAGTCGGAGCAGGGTCGGCGGCCCCGGCACCGGGCGCCGCCAACAGCAGGGCCCCGGTGGTCAGGGCAATGACGGTTGCGGTGCCAGCGGCGCGAACACCGCTATTACGCCACACCCGCCCCAACAGCACCATTGATCTAAGCACCGAACCATCATCACCCGAGACCGGGTCGGCTGGCTGCACCGGGGTGCGCTACAGCGTGTCGACCCGGTCTAAAGCCGCCCGCTGCGAGGGTGAAGTCGCCCCTAGAGCAAGTGACAAGGAGCCGAGAAGGGCGCCGACCAGGGGCTTAGCCAGTGCTAGGGGCACCGTAGGTAGCCCCAGCAGCGCGCGGTGGCCAGCTGGCATCGTCGAGACCGCTCCGGCGAATAACCCGGCGTAAGGCACCCTGGCTCCGGCACCAAGTGGTGCATTACGGATGAAGTTGACAGTGCTCGCGGCCGCCGGGCCACCTGCTAGCACTTGGTCGTAAGCGGCAAGATGATCGCGTAATTCGGCAACAGAGCGTGGTGGATCAACTACCCCAACCAGCTCACCGGACTTGGCCCACTCGCGCACATAGGCATCGGGACCACCCGGGATCGCGCCACCCCATACCTGGTGGGTGGCCAAGAACGAATCGGTAAACGCAATATGGACCCAGCGCAGTAGGTCAGGGTCAGCAGCCGCATAAGGGGTTTCGCCATTCGATCCGATATATGTACCAACCACTTTGCGATGCACTCCCTTAACGCGTGCGCACTCACGATCGGCGGCGGCGGTATCGCCGAATGTCACCACCGTCAACCACTTGGTGGTACCTGCCAACCGGCCTAAAGCATCGGTTTCATAGCGAGAGTGCTGCATCACTCCGGCGAGTGCGCCAGGGTGCAGGGCCTGCATCAGTAAGGCTCGAACCCCACCGACAAGAGTTGGCAACGCGCCATGCACCGCCCAAGGCGCCGAACCCGGTCCAAAGTAGCCGATGTCAGAACCTTGGGCAATTTGCTTAACCCATTCAGGTGCCCCGGTTGGATCCCCCGAGACGATTCGGCGAAAGCCATCGGCCACTTGTCGCCGCAAAGCTTCAACGGCCATCATCGGGTTGGGGAGCACTACCCAACCATGCCAAAGGATGCGTGCTGGCGCATCTTCAGCCTCGGCAAAGGGAAATGAATCAGCGTGCCCGCACCCCGGAGGAGGAACTGGGTGCAGGCACGCTGACGAGGGGAAGCACTTCGATTAACTGACTTTTATTCCTTCAACGCATCCAAGGTGACCGGGATGTTCAAGGTCTGATCCCCCCGAACAACGGTGACCATCACCTTGTCGCCCGGGGCATTTGATCGGATTGTGACTATCAAAGACGTCGCATCCGCGATCAATTGGCCATTTAACTTGGTGATTAAGTCACCGGTCGCTAGGCCCGCCGCCGCAGCTGGCCCTCCACCGGTGATCTCGGCGACTTTCGCGCCGGGGCCGGTGAACGCCATCTCAAGCTTGACTCCAATAACCGGAGTACTTGAAGTTCCACTAGAGATAATTTCATCGACGATGCGCTTAACCGTGTCGAATGGAATTGCAAATCCGAGACCAATGGAACCGGGCTGCCCTAAACCAGTGCTCATCGATGCGATTGCTGAGTTCACGCCAATAACGGCGCCGGTGCTATCAACCAATGGGCCACCAGAGTTGCCCGGGTTGATGGCAGCATCAGTTTGAATCGCATTGATGAAAGCCATCTCACCTTCACCACCGGCGGTAACGGGCCGGTTTAGTGCACTGACAATGCCGGTGGTGACCGTGCCCTGCAAACCAAGTGGTGAGCCGACAGCGATCACTGCATCACCTACTACTAGACCAGCTGATGACCCCATTGCAATCGCATCTAGATTTGCGCGATCGACTTTGACAACCGCGATGTCGTAACCGGGGTTAGCGCCAACCAATGTGCCATCAGCCGTGGTGCCGTCAGCAAATGAAACTTTGATTGACCCTGGACTCTTAGCCGAACCCACTACGTGATTGTTTGTCACGATGTAGCCGTCATCACGCATGACGAAACCTGATCCGGTGCCACTCCCAGCATCACCGGTGACATCAAGTTGCACCACCGATGGCTGTACCGCGGCAGCAACCGCCGCGATTGAGCCGCTCGCCGGGGTCGGCAAACTCGAGGCCGCGGCCACCTGCATTGGACCGGCAGCTAGCGAATCGCGGGCCGCTAAGTACCCGATCGCCCCGCCGATGGTGCCAGCACCCAAAGTCATTACGCACGCACCCGCAACGAGGGCCGCGACCCGACCTCGGCGCGAGGGGCGCTGCGCCGAGTTACTCGGCTCATCGGGGTTTATTGAGGAATAGGTGGAATATTGGGAATATGGGCTACTTGAGCCAGACCAATCAGCCTGCGGGCTTGAAGGCTGCTGGCCTGAAAGTTCAGGGAGTTGCGTTGTCATCATTGCTCCTACCATGGGTTGTCGGCCTGTAATAGACAGTGGACACCACCTTCTGCGACAATGACAACTGCGAAATGGCGGATTTAGGTAGTCCTGATCTGCCTTTTACAATTCTCGAACGCTTAGGGAACCTCGAGGTCACATGAGGCGTCTGATTCATAAGCGCAAAGGAAACGATCGGGGATACCAGACATGGCCAGTGGCTCAACACGCCTGACGGTGACGCTGACCTGCGTGGCCGCGGTCGTCGCTGCATCCATGTGGGCCACCACCGCCGCCGCTGATATCGCCGGTGATCCAGCCGCCCCCGTCCCCTCAGCCTCCCCGGGCCTCGGCACTCTTGAGCCAACACCGGTATCGAGTGCAACACCGATTGCCAGTGCAACTTCGGCAGCCAGTGCAAATTCGGCAGCCAGTGCTTCACCATCGGTGACCTCGTCACCAACAGCTACCACCCCAGCAACTGGCGAACAGACTTACCTCATTTCGGTAAGAGCTGGCTCCGAGGCCGCGGTTGCGTCCAGCATCACCGCACTCGGTGGCACCGTCACCGATACCTTCGATAAGGCGATCAACGGTTTTGCCGCGGACCTAACCCCCGAGGAAGCCGCCGCACTGGAAAAAATCGCCGGGGTGGCCCGCGTTGAAGCCGATCAGGTTGTCAGCATCAACTCCGGTGCCGTGTTTTCCGATAGCGGCTGCACAACAACTTCAATGGGGCGCATAGACGACGGAAGTTCACCGCCGGTATCCCTAGGTTTCAGTGCTAACTGGTTTGGCACCTCCTATGACTCCATCTACGTCAACAACAATGGCGGTATCGCCTTCGATGATGGCCGCGGCGGCTTCAGTGACTGGGGCACCATCGATCTGACCACAACCACCCGCCCGCTCGTCCTGCCACTATTTACCGACATCGATACCCGCAATGCGGCAACTTCCGCCGTTACCTACGGCCCACTTAGTGCGGCCGGCAACAGCACATTCGGTAGTGCTTCGGGCTATTGCATTAACTGGGTCAACGTCGGTGAATACAGCAACTCTGGCGTGAAATTCTCCTTCCAGCTACTTATCCTCAACCGCACCGGTGGCGACATCGATCTGGTTTTCAACTACGACAAAGTACTGACACCCACGGCGAGTAGCAACGGTAAATTCGTCA
The DNA here is from genome assembly GCA_945900705.1 of Bifidobacterium breve. Classification (GTDB taxonomy): domain Bacteria; phylum Actinomycetota; class Actinomycetes; order S36-B12; family S36-B12. Next base: position 3,818 of record CAMDKJ010000027.1, read on the forward strand.
TCGGCTACGCGAACCCGGTAAACCAAACCGGCACCTACGTAAAGGCCTCTCGGTCCACCCTGCCCAGCACCCTGATCGACGGTGCCGCCGGTGCGCTCATCGGTAGCAGCACTGGTGTGACACCAGCGGTTAACGGCCGTTACCTGTATGCGATTCGCCCCGGTATCGCGCCCACCGCTTCCCCGACGCCATCGGCTTCACCTTCGGCAACACCCACCGCGAGTTGCGGCTCCCCGGTGCCCGCCGGCACCCAAGGTTGCGCGATGTGGGGCCTTGATCGACTCGATAGCCGCACCCTGCCCCTTGATACGCAATTCACCCCCGCTAGTACCGGCTCCGGGGTAAAGGCCTACATCGTTGATACCGGTGTGCTTACCAGTCACTCGGAGTTCACCGGCAGAACAGTGACCGGCTACTCGGCAATCGGTGGCACCCCCCAGGACTGCCACGGTCATGGCACCCACGTCGCCGGCACCGTTGCCGGCACCACCTACGGAGTCGCAAAATTAGCGACCGTCGTGCCGGTTCGAGTGCTCGACTGCAGCGGAAGTGGCTCTACCGCCGGTGTGGTCGATGGCATCAACTGGGCGATCGGTGACCACGCAGCCGGCACGCCCGCGGTCATGAACATGAGTCTTGGTGGCGGTGCAAGTAAGACTATGGACGATGCGGTGGCCGCCGCCGTTGCTGATGGCATCACGGTCGTGGTGGCCGCGGGTAACTCAACCGACGATGCCTGCTACTACAGCCCAGCGCGGGAGGCCAGCGCTATTACCGTTGCAGCTTCAGATCAAAGTGACAACATCGCTTACTTCTCGAACTTCGGCTCCTGCGTTGACATCTTCGGACCCGGTGTCACCATTTTGTCGGCCGGGATTACCAGCGACACCGCAGCGGCAACCATGAGCGGCACCTCGATGGCGGCGCCGCATGTGGCCGGCGTGGCGGCGGTCTATCTGGGCCTTAACACCAGCGCGCAACCATCGCAGGTGGCCAGTGCCCTCACCGCAAGTGCTTCGGTTGATCGAATCACCGGCCCGAATGGCAGCCCAAACAAACTTGCGTACGTGCGTTCCTTCGTCGAGGTCGACCCGGGCACGCCAAGTGGTGGCGGCTCTAGCGGTGGCGGCTCAAGTGGTGGCGGCTCAAGCGGTGGCGGCTCAAGCGGTGGCGGCTCAAGCGGTGGCGGGGGCGGCGGCTCGGCCTTTGAGATCCTCGGGGTGAGCCCGGCTTCGGGCCCACTGGCCGGCGGCAACACGATCTCGCTCATCGGCACCGGCTTCACCACGGCAACCGCGGTGTTGATCGGCAATAAGAACGCCGCCTACAAAATCATCAATGACGCGCATATTGAATTAGTGGTGCCCGCCGGCTCGGCACTTGGCTCGGCCGATGTTGCCGTGCCGGTTGATAACGGGCGCGCCTTTGCACCAGGTGGCTATACCTATACGGCCAGCAGCGTGAGCGCGCCGAACGTGGTACCAGCCCCAGGCCAGGTGACCATCTACCAGCCGGCGAAAACCCCAAACGCTGCCACGGCCAGCAAGCCAACCATCACGGGCACCTCCCTCGGCAAAATGAGCGTCACCTTCCCTGCCCCGGTAATGGCCCCCGGGGTCAAGGCCGTCCTTTACTTCAAGGGCAAGAAGGTTGCTACCGGCGTCATCGACAAAGCGCGCGGACTCGTCTTTAACAATGTCGCCAGCCGCTCCGGTCAGTACCAGGTGGTGCTGATGAAGGCCGGCAAGGTGATCTCGAAGAATAAGAAGATCACGCTGACTGCCCCCAGTCTTAAGGGCTGACCACCGCACTTATTCGCCGTTAGGTTGAATGGGCACGTGATTACCACCACCGACCCGCGCGTAGCCGCAGTTGCAATCGCCGGCGGCCACCTCGCCGCGGTGCCCACCGAGACCGTTTATGGCCTCGGGGCGTTGGCGTCCGACGCCCGAGCGGTAGCCCGTATTTATGCGGTGAAAGGCCGGCCAGCCGATCATCCGCTGATCGTTCATGTTGCAGACGCTGTTGCCTTTGGTTCCTGGGGGGTTCGCATCCCCGCCTACGCGCACGCCTTGGCCGCAGCCTTTTGGCCCGGCCCAATGACATTGGTGGTGCCTCGATCGGAACGCGCCAAGGATTTCGTAACCGGTGGCCAAGACTCGATAGCTATCAGAGTGCCATCACATTTTGAAATGCGTGCGCTACTACATGAACTTGCCGAACTCACCAAAGATCCTGCTATTGGTATAGCCGCGCCGAGCGCTAACCGATTTGGTCGGGTTAGCCCAACCAGTGCTGCGCATGTTATCGATGAAATTGGTGAGTTGCTTCAGGGGGACGATGTTGTTCTTGACGGTGGCGACTGCGAGGTTGGTGTCGAGTCGACCATCATCGATTGCACTGGCCCTAACCCGAAGATGCTCCGCCCCGGTGCCATAACTATCGAAGACGTGGAATCGGCTACCGGCCTTAAGGTCACGCACGATTCAACCGTTCGAGCATCGGGGACCCTTAATTCGCACTACTCACCCAATGCCACCGTGCAACTAATTGCCGAAGCCAACATCGCCTTCGAAATCGAGGGGGCCGCCCAGGGGGTCATCGGACTACTCGCCCTTGCCGAGATCTCTACCCCTAGTGGGGTCGTCCGGCTAGCGGCACCCCGAAACACCGAGGAGTACGCCCGTGCGCTGTATGCCTCACTTCGTGAAGCCGATGCCCTGAAACTTGAGGCGGTACTCGCGGTGCCACCGGAAGCGACCGGGGTTGGAGTTGCGGTTATCGATCGGCTAATCCGGGCGGCCGCCGGGGCCTAGGCACTACTTAGGTGGTAAGCGCACCGCTGCATCAAGCCGGATAACCTCACCATTTAGGTACGCATTGTCGATGATCGCGACAACAAGCTTCGCAAACTCATCAGGTCTACCCAAGCGCTTGGGAAACACCGGGGTTTTCGAAAGCTGCTCTTTCATCTCCGGTGGCGCGAATGAATAAATAGGGGTGTCGATCAATCCTGGGGCAATGGTCATCACCCGAATACCGGCCGGCGCTAGATCGCGGGAGAGCGGCAAGGTCATACCGACGAGCCCGCCCTTGCTGGCGCTATAGGCCGCCTGACCCACTTGACCGTCGAACGCTGCGACAGATGCCGTCATAATGACAACTCCGCGCTCACCATCTGCATTTGGTTCATTCTTGGACATCGCCGCAGCGCTCTGACGCACCACGTCAAATGTTCCAATGAGGTTGACGCCTATCACCTTCGCGTAGTTCGGCAATGATGCCGGCTGCCCCGCACGATCCAACGTGCGCTCGGCGATCGCGATGCCGGCGCAACTGACGCAGATATCAAGGCGGCCAAATTGCGTGACAGTGGCATCAATCGCTGCGCCGACTTCGCCTTCGTTGCTGATGTCGGTCTTGATGGATAGAACTCGTTCGCCCAACTCGGCGGCCAAAGCATTGGCTTTGTCTTCGGACATGTCGACAATGGTGACGCCCTTTGCGCCGCCCGCAATCGCACGACGGACAACTGCCTCACCCAAACCCGAGGCGCCACCGGTGACGAGAACCACTGCATCTTGCAACTGCATACCATTGCTCCTTTTGAGTGAATCCGACGCTATTCGTAGCCGAGTTCGTGCAACCGCTCGTCATCAATACCGAAGTGGTGCGCAATCTCATGGACGACGGTGATTCGGACTTCGTCAATGACTTCTTCGATGCTGTCACACATCTCCAGCGTAGGGAGGCGAAAAATGGTGATCTGATCGGGCAGCGCCCCAGCGTATGAACTATCACGCTCGGTCAGTGGGATGCCCGTGTAGAGGCCCAGCAGATCTGGCTCATTAGCTGGCGGGTCATCTGCCACAACCACTACAACGTTGTCGAAAGCGGCCGCTAACTCGGCGGGGATCAAGTCCAACGCCTGGGCCACCAGACCTTCAAAGTCAGCCGCCGACACCTCAATCACCCCGCCATTATGGGTCGACCGTGCCCCGCCAGGTGGGCTGGAGCCCGCGAATGCTCCCCGTTAGGACCTCACCGGGGCCAGCACGTATGCTTGGCCGGTCGCCAACGGCGTAATGGTCGACGGAGATGCTCGTAGGTCCCCATCGTCTAGTGGCCTAGGACACCGCCCTTTCACGGCGGTAACACGGGTTCGAACCCCGTTGGGGATACGCACTAAATGTTGGCCCCGTAGCGCAGTTGGTTAGCGCGTCGCCCTGTCACGGCGAAGGTCGCCGGTTCGAGCCCGGTCGGGGTCGCGGGGCCCGGAGTTCGCTCCGGGCCTTTGCAACGAACTGCTCGCCCAGTTCGTTGCACCAGGCCAGGTAGCTCAGTTGGTACGAGCGTCCGACTGAAACTCGGAAGGTCGACGGTTCGACCCCGTCCCTGGCCACCACTTTTCCCGGACAAGAACTGCTGTCTTTCCGCCCAAACGAGTCCTACTCGACGGGTCATGTCACTGATTCTCCAGCCCCCATTACGCACACCCGGTGATACCTGACTGGGTCAAGACCGAGGTAACTGGCCGCTGCCTCCACTGGAACCCCGTATTCCGTTGCCAGGAGGGTTCCAGTTTTTTGCCGCGCCTGCCATTTCGCTAACGAACCGAGGCCGCCTTGGCCAAGGCGCGTGCCTCTGCGTCGGGCGTGGTGGGGAGAGGCGCCGCCAGCCTCACGTATAGGAACTGCGTGGGCACGCCGGTTGGCGTGATCTTCCCGCTCTTGGCGTCGTACGCGAATGAGAAGTCGTTGTCGTTGATGAATGCCAGAGTGTCCGAGTTCTCCACGGCCATACCCTCGACCTTCTTCGGCATCTCCGGGACCGACGAACTCTGGAATATGACCGACTTGAACGGCATCAGCGCCACGATGTTCGAATCCGTCGGCTTGAGGCTCTCCATGGACGGCGTGGTGGTCAGGCTGTCGTAAGACGTTCCAAGGATCGACTGACCCGGGCTCAGGGTCACCTGGGCTACGAGGAAGGCGTTGTCGGTCCGCTCCTGGACCAGCATGCGGCTGTCGTCGAGCGCCACCATGGCGGAGAGCTTCAGTTCAGTAGTCTTCGTCGTGCTGGGATCAACAGTGGCGGGCGCCTCGAATCGGTAGACCCACTCGCCGTCGATGGTGCCCTTCGCAAGGTCCATGCGTAGGATGCGCGTCTGCAAAGAGGCGTCGCCCGTCTTCTTGTCCGGGTTGAGCAGCGGGCTCTGCAGCCCAATGAACAGGTACTTCTCGCTGGGCGAGAGAGCCACGCCCTCGAAGCCTCGGTTCGCCTTGCGAGTCAGCAGGATGCCAGGCAGCGTCGCTGAGATGGGATAGGCGGCACCGGTGCCCTTCCAGCCCTCTGGGACGATCCGCTTCTTCACCACACCGTCGGGGCCCACCTGGACGATAGACGGCGCGTACTCATCGACGAGCCAGAAGTCGCCGTTCTTGGTGCGCACCACGCCCTCGGTGTCGAGGCCATTCACGTTGTAGGCGATGGCCACGCCCGCCTCGTTCGTCGGGACCGAGTCATACCCGACAACGTTCGGCAGGCCGGTGGCACCGACGCCCTTGGCGGACTGGACGGCAATCTTTTGGGTGATCTGCGCAGTCGAACCGCTGACCTTGATCTTCATGATTAGGGGCGTGAACGTCGGCACTGGGAAACCGGTCCCCGCGGAGCCGTCCTTCAGCACGGTGTCGTTGTTCGGGCCGCGATCGGTCACCACCCAGTACTCACCCGGCAGTCCGGGCGCGCGGTACAGATCCGAACCGTAGCCACCGAGCAGGATGCCGAAATCGTTGCCGACCGACCCCGGAAGCGCCGAGTTCGACGCTGCGGCAAGGCCCTCGGAGGGGAACACGTAGACGCTCACCCCGGAGGTAACCGCCATCGCGGGCACGGCGGCGGCGGCCAGTGCCGCGACGGTGAGTCCGACTATCCCGATACGAACACTCATGGATCATCCTTTGCTCAGAGATTGGATTTTGGAGTAAATCGGAAGCGCACGAACACCGTGTGTTGACCGGGAGGCGAGCGGGTGATCGTCGGATGAATAGTCGGCGGCAAAGCGGACGGCGGCATCGTGAGCACACTGAACGATGGGCATACGTTCATAGATGCTTTCTTTGCGGGTCGACTCTTCCCGGCTCCGCTGATGACTGAGATCGCCATGGACCGGCACAGAATTCTCCGACCACTCGGTTACGGCACCGTGATGAATCGGTGCCCGCATCCACCCAGGACATGCCAAGACTGTGGGGAAAGCTCCCACCCAGACCTCCCAGAGGGCATCAAGCCGCTCCGGCAGGCTCGCACTCTGATCGATCTGGACACCTCGCCGAGCCCGATCAAGGAATCGTTCTTGCATCGCCCGCGCATAGTGCCGCTCGGTCGTGCGCTTGTCCGCATGTCGTAGTAGGAGCGCTGTGGGCTGCTAAGTCGCATAGGCCTAGCATTGCCGTACGTTATGCCGTACGCTTATCCCATGTCCCACACGATCAGCGCGACCGCCGCCAGAGCAAAGCTCTACAAATTACTGACCGAAGTCAACACCAGTCATAGCCCTATCACGATTACCGGCAAGTCCGGAAATGCGGTGCTGGTCTCCGAGGACGACTGGAACGCCGTGATGGAAACAGTGGCGTTGCACTCCGTTCCAGGTCTTGTAGAAGACATCATCTCCGGGAGAGAAGAACCGATCGATACCACCCCGTTGACCTGGTGACCTACGAACTGGCCTTTACCACTCGTGCCCGAAAAGATGCAAAGAAGCTCACAAGCATCGGGCTACAGCCACCAGCTCAGCGGCTCCTTGAATTTGTTGCCAACAACCTATTCAGCAATCCACCCCAGTACGAAAAGCTTGTCGGAGACCTCAGGGGCTGCTACTCACGACGCATCAATCTTCAACATCGCCTCGTCTACGAGGTACTGGAATCCGATGGGATCGTTCGAGTCCTTGCAATGTGGAGTCACTACGAATAACGTCAACAGCCGCCAGAAATAGGACCCTTTTCACTGCAGGCAGGACTGTGATGACACGAATTGACGAGTTTTTTGGCTTACTAAAAATCGGAAGGTCGATGGTTCGACCCCGTCCCTGGCCACCACAAGCAACGCATCCCGAAGCGAGCCAGCCGCATACCTGAAGTGATAAATAGGTGAAGTGATGAAAGGCTAAAAAGCCCGGACCGGAAGAACGCCATAAAAGTTGCACTTACAGTCATCCCCCTGCTGCTCGCCACCGTCGAAGTACTGGGTCCAAACGACGTCCGTGAACCCCGTGGTGCCCGCATCGCTCTGCGTGGAACTCCAATAGGCATCAAAGGAACTCCCGTCGTTACCAATCCCAAACCCACCAATAATGTCTCGCTGTTCGTACACCACGTTAAGTTCATCTTTGGAGGGCAAGAACCAATCGGTCTTCCCACCTCCATCAAACTCAATCACTGAAGTAGCGGCACCTGCCTTACAGGCATCCGCCATCAGTTTCGTATTCGCCGCACCCGAACCGATTGCTGTCATCGTTCCTGGGATGTCCAATTCCCAATCCTCACCGCACCACTCGGTGGGAGCGAGTTGCGGCCCTGCCTCAAAATACCGACCCCACGGCTGCACGGAGCCCGCGTCAAAAAACACGATCCCACCACCGGGACCGGTGTCACCAATCTTGTAGTCCCCTGGGGTCTGAACTTCTTCTGCAGACTCCGCCGCTGGTGTGGTTGCCACTGAGCTTGCAGACTCCGAGGACCCCGAACTGCACGCACTGACCAGAAGCGTGGACATTGCAAAGGCCAAGAAAATTGCCTTTGGAAGTTGCACTCTCATCTTCTATTTCCCATCTATCTGTTTGAAAGCCGGGAGGGCTAGCCGCCATATTGAAAGTAACGAAGCAGTTCTTGAAACAAACTAAGTCCATCCTATTCGAAGAACGGTAGCGCCTTGATGAACTTTGCGAAAGGCTAGAAAACCTCTCACTAGTTGACTGGCTCGTACGAGCCGGAGTTGCTCAAGGCGGGGCCTTCGCGAGGCGCCCACTCATAGCGGGCGAGATGCTCGTCATCCTCATTCTCGGGATGCTCGTGGACGGGCTCTTCTCCTCGTACTCCCGACGGATGTGCGCGCGGATTACCGCTGATCTAGTTCCCAGACACGCACCCCGCCGATGATGCCGGCTGAATTCGCAATGATGCTCGCCTTGGGCCCGAGAGCTTTTTCATCCAGCAATTGTGCGTTACCACCGCCGATATATATGTGGTCAAACCAGAGCATCTCGGCGAATATCTCGATGCATCTGTGAACCCGATCTTCCCACTTCTTGTTCCCGACACTCTTGCGTTCCACATTGCCCAAAGCCTTGTCAATCGTCAACTTCTTTGAATACATGCCATGCGAAAGCTCAAGATGGGGCAATAACTTCGAGTTATAAAACAGTGCTGTTCCGACTCCAGTACCTAAGGTCATTACGAACTCCAGGCCTCCACCGGTAACTACAGCGCACCCCTGCATGTCAGCGTCGTTTACCACCTTGGTCGGCACCCCGAATATCTTGGCTAAGGCGCCACCTAGATCAAATCCTGACCACGAGGCTGCTAAGTCCGCATCGGCATCACCGTCATACTTGCGGCGCGAGAGTGACGGTACTTCAACAACACAGCCACCACGCACTAAGCCTGGAAAACCAACGGAGGCCCGTTGAACATCGCCCATCGCACTGACAACTTTCTCAATGGTCGACACCAAGGTCGCCGGCGGGCAGGGGTAGGGGGTGTCAAGGCGCACCCGATCCACGACCATCTCACCTTGCGCACTCAACACCGAAGCTTTGATGCCAGACCCGCCGATGTCAACTGCCAAGGTGCGCACATTCGCCGGCCAGGTGGTCTCGGTCTGAGTATTCATCTGATTTCCATTTCGTTGATTTTAGTTAGAGCACCACACTGAGTAATCAGCTGCTCGCGGCACAATCGCCCATCCACGGGTGGTTGGCCCGGTGGCCTGTCTACCCTGCTCCCACAACACCGACCCGATCACTATGCCATTTGCACTAACTAAGCCGACGTGTTGGCCGATCGCGCACGAGCCCGTAGGCCGATCCACCACGAGCAATTGCTGGTCTGACTCACCAGGTAGCGCGTCAATTGAGGCACTAGCCAATTCATTCCACCCAGCCGGTACCGGCGCGTCAATTAGTGCGGGGTCGATGCCAATCGCGAATGGATGTTCCGCATTAGGTGGTGACAAGTCTTCGGCTAACCAAGGTGACGGCTCCGATTGGCCCGAATACACCCATGGTGTCATAACTCCACCGTATGCAACTGACGTAAAGACCGGGCCGGTTTTTGGAGCCTGGCCCAAGTTTGGTGCTAAAACTAGTTCCTTCGCCGTTGTGGCGAGCGCCGCATCGATGACGCTCTGGGCAATCTGCCCGGTCGAGCGGGGTTCGGAAACTGTCGTAGCGGTTGTTTGATTCGGGGCTTTAATCAATAACGGCACGTGCGCAACTTCAGTCCACAGTTGTTGATCGGTATCACCTATGCGCCGATCCCCCGCGACGGTGATGCTGGCGCCGTGATCAGCCGTGATGATGATCATCGTGTTCTCAAATAGTCCGTCGGATTTAAGGGTGTCCAAAAGCTCACCAAGTTGGCGATCAAAGTCAACCGCTGAGTTCGCGTAAAGCCTTCGTTCCATTGATTGCAATTCCGGCGACGTGTATAAGCCGTTTTCGTCGCTGCCAACCATGTGCGCACCCTCCACCACCGGGACTCGGGAGGGATAGATCTCCTTGCCCTCGCGGTCGACCGACCAAGGAGC
>CAMDKJ010000028.1 GCA_945900705.1 Bifidobacterium breve
ATCGATCGTGACAAAGACGGAGTCGTGTGCGAACGCTAGCCCTCGTCCGGGCGCAGTTTGCGAAGGGACATCACCAAGGCTACGATCCAGCCGACGAGTGTCCAACCAAGTAGTAAATCGACCAAGCCAACACTGACGTGGGTGCGCAGATTCCGAACCGCAGCAATGGCCCACGGCAACATGTAGCCAGCGGTGAGGACTGCCAGGGCTACCGAAAGTACTTTCGTGAAGGTACTTGTCTGGTAGCGATCGCTCACCTCGATATAGATACGTTGCTCGGAGGATGACGAATCCGAGGTACCGGGCGGTGGCATCGTTGAGTCACTCATATGGAGGATATTAGCCTAGGCTCATGACACTGGTAGCCGGGGTCGATTCATCAACCCAATCCGTCAAGGTGGTGATCCGTGATGCTGATACGGGTGCTTGGGTCCGCGAAGCACGCGCACCGCACCCCGAGGGCACCAGTGTGGATCCAGCCGCGTGGTGGTCCGCATTGCAATTGGTCCTCGATTCAGACTTCGGCGGGCTGCTCGATGGCGTGAGTGCGATTGCCGTAGCCGGACAACAGCACGGCATGGTGGTACTTGATGAGCAGCGCGAGGTGATTCGTCCGGCGTTACTTTGGAATGACACCCGGTCGGCGGTGGCCGCGGCCGATCTAGTTACCGAATTGGGCGGACCAAAAGCTTGGGCTGATGCGGTCGGCAGTGTTCCGGTGGCTGCATTTACCGTCTCGAAAATCCGCTGGTTGGCTGAACACGAACCGGAAAATGCGGCCAAAGTAAGTTCAGTGATGCTGCCGCATGATTACGTTACCTGGCTACTGGCGGGCAAACCCGCGCACGCCACCACCGACCGCGGTGATGCATCGGGCACCGGCTATTGGTCAGCCGCAACGGGTCGATACCGGGAGGATCTCGTGGAGTTGGCACTAGGCCACGTACCTGAACTTCCTAGGGTTGCGGCACCTAATGAAGTGGTAGGTGAAACTGCATCGGGTATCAAAATTGGTCCGGGTACCGGCGACAACATGGGTGCGGCATTCGCCTTGGACGCCGGCCCGGGCGACATTGTGGTCTCACTCGGTACGTCCGGTACCGCATTCGCTTGCTCGCTGGTGCCGTCGGCTGACTCTTCCGGATTCGTCGCTGGTTTCGCCGATGCCACCGGGCGTTATTTGCCACTTGTCTGCACCCTTAATGCGGCGCGGGTACTAACTTCAATGGCGGCAATGTTGGGCGTTGATTTTGAGGGCCTGGCCGCACTTGCACTTTCAGCCGAGCCCGGCTCGGGGGGCTTGGTGCTCTTGCCGTATTTCGATGGCGAGCGCACGCCTAATCTACCCGATGCCCGCGGGTCACTTCACGCGATCACCCGCGATAACTTCACGCCGGCGAACGTCGCTCGGGCCGCAATTGAAGGCATGTTCGGCGGCTTGGCCCAAGCGGTTGATGCGCTGGTGGCAGTGGGCGTCGTTCCCGGCCGAGTGCTACTGGTCGGTGGCGCAGCCGCGAATCCGGCGGTCGCTCAGGTGGCCGCGACGATGTTCTCGGTGCCGGTTGAGGTGCCGCCATCAGGGGAGTACGTAGCCGATGGCGCGGCCCGGCAAGCGGCCTGGGCCCTGTCGGGAACTACCAACCCACCCGAGTGGAGTAGTTTGCGGGCCGGGACAACCACGAGGCTGGACCCAAGTCCGGTGCCAATTATTCGAGTGGCATACGCGGCCGCCCGTACCGCCCTCTACGGGTAGCTCACCCCAAAATCGAATGTACATAAATGTTGGGGAGTACGTATTTGCGCGAATTGGCTACCGCTAGCTATGGCTAACGATTGACTCCTTACCCGTGGGAGGCTGGCGGATCAAGGCTGATCGTTTGACCGCTCGTTGCCGAAATGCGAGCCGCATCCAAAACTCTAAGGTTTGCTATGGCGTCATCAAGTAGTACCGGTGGCGTAGCGTTGCTGGTGATCGAGTAATAGACACCGGCGTAGAACGTGCCCCAGCCCCCGCGAGTGAACGGCACCTTGGACTCAATGGTTGCACCGTCAGGACCCGCCACCCGAACTAAAGCGCACGAACTAAGTGGCTCATTTCCCCAGGTGGCATCGGCGGGGGTGCGCCCGGCGCGGAGCTCTTCTTCTTGAGTGTCGTAAGCGCGTAGCAGCATGCCGCCATTTGTCCCGAGTACATTGAATCGCGGTTCGGTAAACGCGGCGATCAAGCTTCCGGTGAGATAACTTACTGCACCACTAACGTGCGTTAGTAGAATCAGCATGTCATCGTCAGCGGCGCCGGCAACGCGAATCGAGCGCGTGATTGCGTAGACGCTAGCTACCGGCCCGAGTAGTTGGATCCCTTGATCAACAAGGTGTGCGCCGAAGTCGAGTAGGAGTCCACCGCTGACGTTCGGGTCAGCGAGCTCGCGCCAGCCGCCCTTGGGTACGGCATGAAAGCGGTCGAAGTGCGACTCGAACCGGTGAATTCTACCGATCGTTTCTTGGTTCTCCAGGATCGTCAAGAACTCTGAGTCCCACCTCCGGTTCTGAAACGGGAATACCAGTTTGCCGGCAGCGTGCGCCGCATCGCGAATGGTGATGGCATCGGCGGCGGTGGCCGCTAGTGGCTTGTCGACCACGGCCGGTAGGCCATGCTCTAGAGCACCGAGCGTGTAGGGGAGGTGGGTGAGATTAGCACCGGCCACCACAACAAGATTGAAATCAGCGGCGTCAGCCCAAACAGATTCGACAGAATCCAAGATCGCAGCCGCTGGCAGATCCCCGGCGGCCTGCTCGCGGCGCTCTGGATTGGCGGTTACGACCGCGGTGATCTCGAGCCCAGCGGTGGCTTCAATAAGTGGGCGGTGAAAATGTCGGCCAGCTAGCCCGTACCCGAGCAGGGCAATTTTGAGATTTGCTGGCACCCCATTAGTAAAGCACCCAGGCACCGGGTCCGGGGGGTCGGCGCTATCCCCCTAAAAGTTCGCCGGTATTTCTTTTGGAATTTCAGTTTTTACGCCCCATATCCAGCACACTTAGCCAAGTCGCCTACCCCCCAGTAGCGACCGGCCGCTAGGCCGTCGAAAAGCCCGCGCGACAGCCCCCCAGCTGCGCGGGCTTTTCATTGCCCGCACCACATCCTCGTCAGCCATTGCGAACTCGTCTGCCGAGGAAACTTCACGGCGCAGTCATCTGGCAGGATAAAGGGATGATCTACACCTCGGTGAATCCAGCCGCGTTCAGCGAAGTTATTGCCACTTTGCCGCTGGCTAGCGCGGCTGAGGTGGTCGAAAACGCTCGGATTGCCCACGATGCTCAGCGCGGCTGGGCAGCTGTCCCTGCGCCGGCGCGCGGCCGAGTAATCGCTCAAGTTGGGCGCCTCGTAGAGGCCAATAAAGAGGCCCTTGCCAGCCTTGTCTCCCGTGAGATCGGCAAGGTCTACGCGGAGGCACTCGGTGAGGTGCAGGAGGTTATTGACACCTGCGATTTCTTCTTGGGCGAAGGCCGTCGCATGTATGGCCAGACCATCCCAAGTGAAATGCCCGACAAACAATTGTTCACATTCCGAAATCCAGTTGGTGCAGTGATGATCATCACGGCCGCGAATTTCCCCGCGGCCGTACCATCCTGGTATTTCATCCCTGCATTGCTTACCGGCAACTCGGTGGTATGGAAACCTGCCGAGCAGGCGGGTGCGATTGCCATGGCAATTACTGAACTGTTGCATGCCGGCGGGGTGCCGAAGGATGTGCTGCGGGTCGTAATCGCAGAAGGTGAGGCAACTTTTGCTGGGCTCGAGGCGGCACTTGACGCAGGATTTGTTGACAAGGTCGGATTCACTGGATCAACAGCGGTGGGCCGCAAACTTGGTGAACTGGCGGGGAGGCATCTGCAATCACCGTGCCTAGAGCTAGGTGGCAAGAACCCGATGGTGGTGATGCCCGACGCAGACATTGATCTAGTAATCGAAGGGGCATTATTTGCGGGGTTTGGTACCGCCGGTCAGCGGTGCACCTCACTCGGGACTCTCTGGTTGCATCGGTCGATTCACGATACGGTCTTGGCACGTTACGCTGAAGCAGTTTCGAATGCTGCGGTAGGCGACCCATTCGCCGATGTACTTTATGGTCCGATGATCGATGCAAAGTACTTAGCCGATCACTTACGAAATCTGGAGTTGATTCAGCCGCACCACCGTGTTCTTGGTTCCACCGGCGTCGGGCAAATTACCAAAGACAACCCAAGGGCGGGGTTCGTCGGCGACCCGATGGCGGGGTGGTTCGCGCACCCAACCATCGTTGCTGGGGTGCGCCCTGGAGATGCGCTTTATGAGAACGAGACTTTCGGCCCACTTGTTGGAGTGGGTGTTTTCGATTCGCTGGACGAGGCTATTGAGTTAGCGAACGGACATGGATACGGGTTATCGAGTGCGCTCTATTCCAATGATCCAACGACGATTTGGCGGTTCCGCGAGGGCATCAGTGCGGGGATGCTGTCAATAAATAATTCGACCTCCGGGGCAGAAGCCCATTTGCCATTTGGCGGTAACGGCAAGAGCGGCAACGGCTCACGGCAAAGCGGTATTTGGGTACTTGACCAGTTCACGCGGTGGCAGGCCATGAATTGGGATTACAGCGGTAAATTGCAAAAGGCGCAGATGGACGTCATTGATTTACCACACAATCCAGATTTTCAAATCACCTAGCACGAAGATGAGCAAAGTAGTTCCGACTTCGGCCGACGTTGTTGTCATCGGTGGCGGTGTCATGGGCGCTTCGGCGGCCTTTCACCTTGCCGAAGCTGGAGTAGACGTCGTTCTGATTGAACGCGGTGATCTCGCCGGTGGGTCGACCTCGAAAGCCGCCGGTGGCGTGCGCGCAAATTTCTCTGATGCGCTAAATATCGCACTTGGAAAGCGCTCACTTGAACTTTTCGCTGACTTCCCGAAAAGACCCGGGCAGCAAATCGATCTACATCGCTCGGGCTATCTGTTTGTCTTAACTAGTGCCGAGGCGGTTGCTGACTTTGAACTAGCGGTTGACCTTCAGCAACAAATGGGCGTGCGCGCAGAAATTGTCGATCCGCTGAGGGCTGCTGAACTTTCACCGTATTTGGACATCTCGGGAGTTCTTGCGGCGGCCTGGTCACCGGACGACGGGCACTGCTCACCTGAATCCGTGGTGCAGGGCTACGTGGTGGGAGCTCGAAGTTTTGGCGCGCGTGTCATGACACACACCGAAGTAACAGATATTTTGGTTTCAGGTGGCGAGATCAACTCAGTCGTAACGCAGGCAGGTCAAATATCGACCCACTGCGTGATCAATTGCGCCGGGGCTTGGTCACCGCAAATTGCGAACCTGGTTGGTTTTGAGCTGCCGGTCGTTCCTGTCCGCCGGCAACTGGTAGTGACTGCGCCACTTAGAAACGCGTTGGCGACAGCCTTCACAATCGATTACGGGTCGACCTTCTACTGGCATCGTGAAGGTCCAGGGATGCTCATGGGTTTCTCCGATCAAACTACGCAGCCGGGCTTTGATTGCACCGCTGACCGCGAGTTCTTGGGAAAGTTAGCCGAGTTAGCCAAGATGCGGGCACCGGCATTACTAGATGTTGGGGTCAAGTCGGGTTGGGCGGGGTTGTATGAAGTTACTCCTGATCACAATGCACTGCTTGGTGAAAGCCGTGAAGTTTCACGAATGCTCTACGCGACCGGTTTCTCCGGCCACGGCTTCCTGCAGGGCCCGGCAATAGGGGAGATTCTGCGCGACCTGTATCTAGGCCGCGAACCCTTTCTTGATATTTCACCACTTGATGTTCGACGTTTTGCTAGCGGAGCGCTTCGCCCCGAGCGAAATGTCGTCTGAATCTTGCCAGTGCGGCATTTAGGCGCGCGACTCGAACATCCCAAGGATGGCAGCGATCCCGAGCACCGAGCGTGGTGAATACGCGGCTCGCCATAATCCGCCATGATTGGCCCCCTGCACGAACAACTCCATTGGGTTTTGCAATTTGGTAGCGGGATTCGCGGTGGCATTTGGATTTCGCAGATCATGCACCAACAGCGCTGCCATGAGAGTAGTTGAGGTAGCTGGATCAAAGACTTCAATACCGAAACGGTCTGCACCAGCATAGGCAGCAGCCAACGCCCGGTTCTTTATTACCGACCGGGTGCGAGTTGCCGGTGCAAGATTTATTGAAACTGGGGTCCCGGTTGAGCGGGCAGCCAGTGCCCGCCAACGTTGCAATCGCTTCGCCAATGCATAGTTGGCACCTTGCTGCGAAATGAGCGAGTCATTGAGCCCGACCTCGGTACCGTCCGCAGTTATTAGAGTGTGCGGATAATTGGGCTCAAATTGTTTAAGGGTACGCAGAGGTGCTTGTAGTAGACCGCTTAGGCCGCGGGAGTCCCAGCGCCGTCGCGATTCAAGAACTGCATCAAGTGGCACCATGAAGGTGTCAGTCGGGGTGGCTAGATAAGCAAGGGTTATGTCGTCGCGGCCATTGAGTAAATTGGCCACCACCGCGTCGGCTGCCATTGAGAGCAGTACATGCGTCGCCCCATCTGCATATGCATAGGTACCCAGCACAAATTGCTTGTCGATCTCAGCGAGCCAAGTGCGCACCTCCGGGGTGCGGGTAAGCAAATTCGCTCCGGCCACATTGGCTATCTCGGTATCGTCATCAGGGTGCACCAAGCCATCTACGACTAGTGGTGGGTTACCGTCAGCGTCGAACTCGATTGGGACGCGAAGTGACCCAGCTGTGCTGCGAGTGATGTCGATAAGGCGCTGCCACATTGCGGGGCGTGGTAAGTCGACCGCGTGCACGGTCGCTCCCCAACGCAGGAGTGATCTGATTGGGCCCATCTCGGCACCGGCACCCAGCAGGGCGATATCAACCCCGCGCAGATCGAGCCATTCAGGGTTGTCGAGCACCAGGTGAATTGCTTCACCGAAACTCGGTTCGGCGATGCCACCTGCGACCCACTTGTCTATTTGGTCTCGCAGGTGCCGACCAAAAAGGCGCCTACCTTGATAGGGCAACGACAGGTCGGACTCCAATTGGGCTGTTCCTTGAATCTGAACCGAACCAAAGCCTTGTGAGGTAAATACGCCCATGGCTTCGTCGATTGCATAATCGCTGCCACCGCGGCCAAAGCGAAAACGTCGATGTGCAGAGGCCAACCCATCGTTGGAGACCTGCAGTGCGGCAGCTGAGGTTACGGTTGCCGCCGACACGATGTCACGGATTGGGGTTAGGTATCCGGCTCGCCAGTCACGGGTGTGCTCAATGTGCTCGGCAAGTGATGAATCCACTCCGCGCACACAATCAGCGAAGATCGCCCGCCCGGTTGCGCTCGTGCTGCGTTTGCCATCACCGCCCGCTGGGAAGCAGACCCCATCTGGGGTTTGAGCGGCAGCGTTCCCGGACATCTGTTCAGAATACCTATTTGGTCGGCGGGTGATCGTGCGGCCCAATGGAGCCGAGTTCGTCTGCGATCTCGAGGGTGATGTCGACGTCCGCCATCGTTGTTCTGAAATTGGTAAAACAGGGCCGCAGCCAAACCTGTCCATCGATAGTTGCTGGTGAGATGTAGACCCGGCCGTCGCGCTGCATCCGAGCACAAACATCGAGATTGTGCGCATCAAGGTCGGTGCAACCTGGCAGCACATGTCGAAACGGCACAATTGACAATTGCGGTGGTGACGCCAGTACTTCAAAGCGTGGGTGGGCGCTGGCTGAACGATAAAGGTGCTGTGCTTGCTCACAATTCTCGGCTATTGCCGCTCGAAATGCTTGGGCACCGTGAACGCGCAGCGCCAGCCATAACTTCATAGCACGCAGGGGCCGTGAGTACTCCAAAGTTATGTCGACCGCATTCCATTCGTCATCCTCGTGTGGGATATATGCCTCATCATGGGCAAAGGTGCGCGCAAGGGTTTGCGCATCACGAACCAAGACTGCACTGCAGGCTTTAGGGACGAACATCCACTTATGTGCGTCGACGCTCACTGAGTCAGCGCGCGAAAGTCCAGCGAAGAGCGGTGCGGTTAGCGGTGCGCTGGCGGCGGGTAGGCCGTAGGCGCCATCGACATGGAGCCAAATACCGAATGACTCGCAGATATCCGCAAGGGCGGCAATTGGGTCCACAGATCCGGTCAGCGTGGTGCCGGCGGTGGCAATGACGGCAACCGGCGTCACCCCGTTTGCCAGATCGAGTGCGATCGCTGCGCGAAGTGCCTCAGGTTGCATACGCCGTTGCTCGTCAATCGGGATATCACGAACCGCATTGCGTCCAAAACCCAAAAGTTCAGCCGCACGAGTAATTGAATAGTGGGCTTCGGCTGAGCAATAGATCGCGGGTCGAGTGTCGCTTAGCCCAGTTGTGCGGGAACCAGGGAGTGCCCGTTCGCGGGCGGCAGCGAGCGCGGTGATATTGCTGATGGTGCCGCCACTGGTGAATGAACCCAAGCGCGCGGGGAACCCCAAGAAATCAGCCAGCCAGCCGATGGTCTGGGCTTCCAGGCGCGTTGCAGCCCGGGCATCTAGTGCCAAATTAATGTCGTATGAGTGGGCGAGGAGATCTGCCAGCGCACCAATCTCGAGTCCGCTTGAGCCGATATAGGCCAAATACCTGGGGCGTGATTGGGCTAGTGAGGCGTCGAGGACATCACCCGCGGCATCTAGGCTTTCGATGACATCGCTGCCTTGCTCAGGTAGCGGTTTGCGTAGTTCATTGATGAGGAGTTCGCTGATTTCGGTCTCAGATTCACGTGGACTATCGAAATCTCGCCACGCATGGGCAACGAGCGCCGCGGCGTGCTCAAGTGCAGCTTCCCGACTTGCCCCTAATGAGAGCGAATGATTCATCGTTCCAGCAATTGCTTACGGTAAGGAGCCAGTTCTGCGGTGCGGTCAACGCCGACAACCCCGACCAGGCCGCTTTCATCTGAATACTCAACTATGCAGGCGTCGTCCGCAGTGCCTTCAACTATCTGGATTGAAGTGGCTAACCCAGGCATTCCGAATGACTGAAGTTTGTATTGGTACTGGTCGGACCAAAAAGAAGGCATGGCGGCAAAAGGTGCTTGATCTGGTTGTTCACCGCGCAGGAGCGAAGCGAGTGAGGCACCGGCGCGCCGGCCGGTCTCGGTCGGGATATTCCAGTGTTCGATGCGCCTGGGGACGTTGCCGAAGAGCGCGTTCGGATGTCGGGCAATGTCACCGACGGCAACCACCGGCACCTCGGCAGCAACCACCATCGCTTGGTCGACGAGTAGCCCGTCGGTGAGATCAAGGCCGTTGCCCGCGAGCCATTCCACATTACAAACCGAGCCAACAGCCTCAACAACAACCGACGCGGGTAGCTCGGTGCCGTCATCGAGTAACACGGAGGTAATGTGCTCTCCTCCAAGGAACGACTGCACGGTTCGGCCCAGGTGGAATTTCACCCCATGGTGCTCATGGCGTGATCTCATGCCCATCCCAAGTTCAGCACCCAGCGGTCGCACCATCGGCTGCTCATCAATTGCGACGATATGCACCTCGGCGCCTAGGCCACGTGCCGTCGCCGCTACTTCGCACCCAATAAAACCCGCACCCATGATTACCGCGGTGCGCCCCGGCATTAGGTAGTTACGCAAGTTCATTGCATCGTGGGCGGTTCGCAGCACGTGACGGCCGGCTTCGGGGCCTGCGATAGGCAACCGGCGTGGGCGAATCCCCGAGGCGATGACAAGACCGTCAAATGACAAGTGGGTGCCATCGGCCAAGGTGACGGTCCGCGCGGCGAAGTCACTTGCGATCGCCGGTGAACCTAGTCGCCAGTCGACGTCGCTGACCGATGGCTTACGGCGAAACTCAAGTTCAGCAACGTGAACACCCGCTGATAGCGCCTCCTTTGAAAGGGGCGGCCGGTTGTACGGCATTGCTGGCTCATCGCCGACCACGGTGATGGCACCTTCGAAACCGGCACCACGAAGGGCCTCGGCTGCTCTTAACCCACCAAGGCCGGCACCTACTACGAGAACTGTTGCAGCCACGCTTTTTGTATTCCTTCTTATTTGACCGTGATCGCTTGCATGGGGCAGACGTCTGCGGCACTTTCGATGTCAGCGCGACGTGACTCATCTGCTTCGGCTACATATTCGAGCTGCCCGTCGTCATTCAACGCAAACACGTCGTCGGCTTCGAAGCAGCACTGCCCATAGTGCTGGCACTTATCCATATCAACGGTGATTGTTACCACGGTTACTCCTCATCGATTCGTGATGGATACAGATCTTTTGACGGGGTTCGGATACCTCTGAACTCCCAATCGCCACCCATGGCGGTGGAAACTACCTCTTCACTCTCAGTGGGTTGCGCACCAACATCGGTGCGAATCGGGGTTGGGCCTTCGACAATATGGTTACGGAGAATACCTAGACCTTCGACTTCTACTTCGACAATATCGCCGGGCTGGACGGGCCGCGAGAAGGCTGGGGTTCCTGAGAACAGCAGATCTCCGGGGATAAGGGTGATGGTGCGCGCAATGTCAGCAACGAGGTAATGCATATCCCACTCCATCTCTGTGGTGGTGGAGGATTGCTTCACGACGCCATTGACGCGCGTTTGAATCTGCTTTCCATGAAAGTCCCAGTCGGTAACGACGCCCGGACCAACAGGTGCCAAAGTGTCACTGCCTTTAACTCGCAGCATTGAACCGGCATCGGTATCGCGGAAGTCATGGAGCCCGTAGTCGTTGCCGATGCTGTAGCCGGCGATGTAGTCACCGGCCTCGCTGGGCGAAACATTTCGGCAGGTGCGTCCGATCACGATGACGATCTCGCCCTCGTAATTAAGCCACTTACAACCGCGCGGCCGCACCACGGCCGCACCATGTGAGTTAAGTGCACTGATGGGCTTATGGAAGTAGGTGGGAGCCGATGGCAGCTTGGTCATGAACTCGTCGGTGCGCGAGGCGTAGTTAAGGTGCACCGCAATAATCTTTGACGGTTCGGTCGGGGGCAGGTGAATTGCTTCAGCAATCGCGGTTACTCGTCCGTCACCTGCAACCAGCTCATCCCCATGTCGCTCAACCAGTGCTGGGTAGCCATCGAGCAAAATCCTGCGGAATTCGCTCATGCTGACACCCCCACTTCAGCCCAACCGGCAGCCGGACGATCGAACCAAATGTGTACCTGGCCCGTGCCGATCGAATTCTCGTATTCGCTAAATAGCCGACCAGGTGCTACCACGTCACTTTCACCCATCGCGGCGATCATCATTAAGTAATGTGCGAACTTGCTCTCGGGTCGGTATTGCATGTAGTCGGGCATGGTGGCGAGTACCTGTGCATGATCGCCACTCTCGAACCAAGCTATGCGTTCGAGGTCGGCCGCATAAGCCTCCGGCGTGAAGATATTCGACGGGTCACTCGCCTCGTGCGAACGCAGCTCGCGCAGTGGCCAGAAGGTATGTGACAGCGCACCGGACGCCAGTAGCAAAACCTTGCGGTCGGTATCGCGAATGGCTTGGCCCAGGGCCCGGCCGGCTCTAAGGAAATCTTCGGTGTCGCCGGTTTGGGCAACGCTCATGGAAATCCAGCGTTTATCCGGTAGCCCATCGCCGAGGAACTTCCATAGATTCACGGTTGCGTAGTAAAGGGGCAGGTAGTGATCTTCATTGGCGGTAATCCAGGTGCCATTTGCCTCACCACGGGCCGCGATGGCTTTTGCTAACTCGGGGTCGCCCATCCAGTCATAGGGGATCCGGCACATACCCCGTGGTAGTTCTTCGGAGGTGAAGAGTCCGGAGCGGCGATCTTGTGCACTAACGACGAATTCAACAGTGGTGTACCAATGGGAGTCGAGCACCACCACGGTGTCGTAGTCGAGGGTCTCGAAAACTTCTTTGCGTAACTTCTCGAGCCCTGGGACAAGGGAAATCTCTTTGCCTTGGTTTATCTCTAGCCGGGTCGCAAGCGGCAGCATGATGGTAGGAACATGCGCAAGAATTCCAGCGCCAACAACTTCACCCATAACTATCTCCCCTACTTCCATCCGGTTGGTGCATAAACGGTGTTCTTCACGTCAGCGTAGAAGTCAAATGACCAGGTGCCGCCTTCGCGGCCCACGCCAGATTTGCGGGAGCCACCGAATGGGGCCTGCAGGTCGCGGACGAAAAAACAATTGACCCAGATAGTGCCGGCCACTAGGTGCTTGGTGAATGCTTCTGCCCGCTCACGGTTACCGGTAACAAGAACCGCTGCCAGACCGAATTCAGTGCCATTGGCCATTGCCAGCCCTTCGGCATCGCTCTCGAAAGTTTGCATGGTGAGCACCGGACCGAATATCTCGGCGGTCAAAATCTCGCTGTCAGCCTTGGCATTAGTTACCAAGGTTGGGCGGTAGAACAAGCCACCGAGTTCAGCATTGCGTTGACCACCAAAGGCGATTGTGGCGCCGTCACTTCGCGCCCTGGATACGAAGCCGTCGATGCGGTCAACGTGATCAGCATGAATATTCGGCCCAATTTGGGTCTCCTCATCGCGCGGATCCCCTTGCCTAATTTGCAAAGCCCGCTCGGTGAACTTCTCGGTGAATTCGGCAGCGACACTTGTATGCACGAGCAGTCGAGTACCTGCAAGGCAAACCTGGCCGGCGTTGTCGTACTGCTCGAGCGCCAAAGTCGCAGCGAGATCAAGGTCAGCGTCGTCAAGGACGATGGTCGGGCTCTTGCCACCAAGCTCGAAGGAGCAGGGCGTGAGGTTATCGGCGGCGGCGTGTGCGACCAATTTCGCGGTCGGCACGGATCCAGTGAATGAAATTCGGGATATCCCCGGATGGGCAACCAGTGCGGCGCCGGCTTCTTCGCCAAGCCCCTGCACGACATTGAAGACGCCGGCAGGTAAGCCGGCCTGCGCGGTTAAGTCGGCAAAAAGTGAGGCAGTAAGTGGCGTCCATTCGGCTGGTTTAAGGATCACGGTGTCGCCCGCGGCAAGTGCCGGAGCGATTTTCCAGGTAGCTAGCATGAGCGGCGCATTCCAGGGGGTGATCAATGCGGCAACCCCGGATGGATCCCAACTGACCACATTGGTGTGATCGCGGGTGATGAAGTTTGGGTGATGTAGTTCACTGATCGCCCAGTCGGCGAAGAAGCGCAAGTTGTGCACGACACGTGGCATTACGCCGCGGCGGTGTGAGCGGAGTAGGGATCCGTTATCGGCGGTCTCGACTTGCGCTAGTTGCTCAATATTGGCCTCGACGAGATCAGCGATTCGATGAATGATGACACCGCGCTCACGTGGGCTAAGGGCCGCCCACGATGGGAACGCAGCCCGCGCCGCCGCTACGGCCGCATCGACTTCGGCCTTGCCACCGCGCGCAATATTGCCCAGTGGCGAACCATCAATGGGGGAGATGTCAGCGAAAGTGCTCGCCGATGCGAGGCGGGAGCCGCCGATCCAGTGCCTGGTGTCGACATCAACTCCGGCGACGCTCGTTGTGCTCATGATCACCTTCCAGCCAAAGGTTACAGTAGATCGTTCGGACCCTAACGGAAAAAGCCGCGAATCGCCAGACGAACGGGACCTCAATTTCTCGGCGTCGTACCTATTCGGTGGCGCTGATCAAATC
>CAMDKJ010000029.1 GCA_945900705.1 Bifidobacterium breve
TGTCGATCTTGAAAACGGTGGGCGGGTAGTTCTTGAGCAAATGGATTGGTATGTCGAACCCGTAACTCTCGGAGACCGCTTCGTCGGGGAGGCAAGTTTTGCCGTTCCACCTGACCTACCCATTGGGTGGCATAGTGCAACAGCCAGCACTGTAGATGAGGTTGCGACGATGCCGCTGGTTATGACCCCCGAGCGACTTGATGCGGCCGCCATCACGGGTGAGCGTCAATGGGGTTTCATGACCCAGCTATACGCAACGCGATCAAAAAGTTCGTGGGGGCTTGGTGATCTGGCTGACTGCGAAGCACTCGCCGTATGGAGCGGCAAAGAGCTGGGTGCTGGATTCTTATTGGTCAACCCATTGCACGCCGCCTCACCAAGGGCGCCGATGACGCCATCGCCCTACCTACCCGTAACCCGGCGGTTTACTAATCCAATTTATTTACGTGTCGAAAACATTGACGAATTTGCGGAGCTAGCGCCACCGGTGCGCGAACGGCTAGTGCAACTGGCGCAGACAATGCAAAGGCGAAACGGTACCGACGAATTCCTTGACCGTGATGCTGTCTGGGCTGCTAAACGGGTGGCACTCGAAGCTATTTTTTCACTCGGGTTATCGAGTGAGCGGCTCGCCGATTTCTCCGGCTACCGCGTCCTTGAGGGCCAGGGCTTACGGGATTTCGCCACCTGGTGCGCAATAAGTGACACCTTGGGTAGCGAGGCTGATAACTGGCCAAGTGGGTTCGAGCGCCCCGGCACCGAAGAGGTCGCAGAGTTTTGCGCGGCCCATGCCGAACTCATTGACTTTCACTGTTGGCTGCAATGGCAGATGGATCAGCAACTTGCTCGAACTCAACTAGCCGCTAAGTCAGCGGGGATGGCAATCGGTTTGCTGCAAGATCTTGCGGTCGGGGTGCATCCTGAAGGCGCGGATGCTTGGTCAATGCAGGAGGTGTTAGCACGCGGGGTAAGTGTTGGTGCACCACCGGATATGTATAACCAGGTTGGTCAAGACTGGTCGCAACCACCGTGGCACCCGGCGGCACTGGCCGAGGCCGCTTTCGTGCCTTATCGAGATATGTTGCGAACGGTGCTGCGGCATGCAGGTGGCCTGCGGATCGATCATGTGCTCGGACTCTTCCGGCTTTGGTTCGTGCCGGCAGAGATGCCGCCGAATGCTGGTACTTTCGTGAAACTCGATCACGATGCGATGTTGGGGATTTTGTGCCTAGAAGCCCAACGAGCCGGTGCGCTGGTGGTCGGCGAGGATCTTGGCACCGTTGAAGGTTGGGTGCAGGAGGTGCTCGTTGATCGTGGAATTGTGGGCACCAGCATTTTGTGGTTCGAGGCTGATGCGACTGGAAACGCGAAGCCCTCGAGCGAGTGGCGTCACGAGGTGCTAGCAAGTGTCTCGGTTCATGACCTGCCCCCGACCGCTGGTTTTTTGCGGGACGAGCATGTGCGCATTCGCGCCGATCTTGGGTTGCTAACCCGCCCGGTCGAGGATGAACGGGCCGCCTCCGCGCGTGAGCGCGAGTCATGGGCGAAGTTGCTTATTGACGATGGATTCATGCCACCTGACGTCGACCTAACTTCATATGCCGGGATGGAGGAATTCGTAATCGCCCTACATCGAGCCGTCGCTGCCAGCCCGGCCCGACTTATTGGGGTGGCGCTGCCCGACGTCTTTGGTGATCGCCGGGCCCAAAATCAGCCGGGTACCGACCAGGAATACCCGAATTGGCGGGTGCCAATGACCGATAGCGCTGGTGCGGTGGTGGTACTCGAAGATTTGTTCGCAAAGCCCGAGTTGATGGTGAGACTGGTTGGTGCCGTCCGGGGGGAGCAGCGAAATAGCGAGCGTCTAGGCTTAATGCTGTGAGTCCATTACAAGCCATCTTGTTGTTCGCTGGGATCCCATTAACGCTCGCCGCATTCTTGGCGGTTGCAATTTCAGCTGGCAGCTGGATGCGCCGAACTAGTAGCGAAGAGACCGAACTGCCCGGTGGAGCACTCTTCATTTCGAGTGCGACAACGGCTCCTGACCCTTCACGGGTTCCCGATGCAATTGACATGGTTTCGAAGTCATTTGTTGGGGGTGGAGCAAGTGACCGGTGGTAATGCCATCAGCCTTCGTGAACGCGAGAAGGTGCAGCGCGCCCTTAATATGGCTCGTGAGATCTCCGGTCTGTGTTTTAGCGCCTATGTGGGCGACCTACCAAATGAGCGCGAGTCAGCCATCGCCGCACATGCGAGGTTGACCGATCCTGAAAGTGCGGTGCTGGTCGCGGTTGATCCCAGCCGGCGGGTTATTGAAATAGTCACCGGCACCACCGCGGCAAAGCTGCTTGATGATCGATCCTGTGAACTCGGGGCGTTCACTATGCGCTCCTCATTCCAGGCTGACGACCTTGCTGGCGGTATCCGAGACGGCTTGGTGTTGCTCGCCGAGCACGCCCGGGCGCCTAAGGTGCTGCACCTAAACGACCCGGCTTAACCCGCCCGCCTAGCGGCATTCTCGTTTTGGTTTACACTTTCTGATTAGTTGCTGGTGTCGGCAGCCCGGGCCCGCAGTGCCCGTTCAATACCATCGCGGCCTTCACCGACCAAGCGTCGTAGCGCCGAGTTGAGCTCCCCGGTAAGGAATGCATCGGTCTGCGCCAAAGTTTCTTCATCAACAAGGAACGCCGGGTACAGGCCCATGGTGATGCTCTGCGCGGTTTCCATGGTGCGTTTGGCCCAAACCTGTGGCAAAGCGGCGAAGTACTTGCTGCGGTAATCAACAAGTAGCTCAACTTGATCAGGCTGCACGAACCCGCCAATAGTGGCCTCGAGAATGGCATTGGGTAGTTCGGTGCGCTCGATTATGTCGGCCCACGCAAGTTCCTTTGCCACCATTGTCGGGCGAGCGGCGAAAGCCACCGCGGCTTGGCGGCGTCCGGTTGCCGTGTCATCACTTCTTAGCTCGGCTTCGATCGCCTCCTCGGCAAGTCGGCCGGTGACCACCAAACGCTGGAGCAGTGACCAGCGCAGGTCGGTGTCGATTTTCAGCCCGCTCCAGGTGATGCTGCCGTCAAGGAGTCCGGCGATGATATCGAGATGGGCCGAAGTGGTTGCGCACGAGTTAAAGACCCGAGCGAAGGCGAGTTGGTGGTCACTGCCCGGCTCAGAATCCTGCGCAAAGCCGAGCACGCCATTAGCGAGTTGTTCGCGATAACCGGATCGATTTGCTGGAGCGGCGAATTGGTCAATAGCTGACTTGAGTTGACGCAGCACTCCTTGCGCGACGCCGATATCAGACTCCTGACCGATACCGCTCAGCACCAGCGCCAGGAAGTCTCCGGTGGAGACTTCAGCGTCGCGGGTCATATCCCAGGCAGCGCCCCAGATGATGGCTCGGGCTAGTGAAGAATCGACCACGCCAAGGTGCTCAACCGCGGTGCGCCACGACTTTTCGTCTAGGCGCACCTTCGCGAATGTTAGGTCGTCGTCATTGAGTAGCAGCAAGGCTGGCTGCTTAACCCCTACTAGGGCAGGCACCTTTGTGCTGGCGCCGACGACATCGAGTTCGAAGCGCTCGCGCCTAGTGAGCTGGCCAGCAACGAGGTCATAGAGTCCAACGGCCATGCGATGTGAGCGTAAAGTTGGCGGCAGCCCGGCGGGTGCACTAGGTGGCTCTTGAGTGATGGTGAAATCGGAGTAAGTGCCATCGGCGGCAAGTTCAAACTGCGCCCGAATTAAGTTGACCCCACTGGTGCGGAGCCATTCATCTGTCCAGCCGGAGAGATCGCGCCCTGAGGTGGCTTCGAGCTCACTTAGGAGATCAGATAACTGCGTATTACCCCAAGCATGCTTGACGAAGTAGTTGTGAACTCCGGTGAGGAACTCTGGTTCACCAACCCAAGCCACGAGTTGGCGAAGTGCGGATGCGCCTTTGGCGTAGGTGATGCCGTCGAAGTTAACTCGGACGGAGTCGAGGTCGACCATGTCGGCGGCGATCGGGTGGGTCGACGGCAATTGGTCTTGCCGGTAGGCCCAGGCCTTGCGCTGGTTTGAAAAACTTGTCCATGCGTCGACATATCTGGTGGCGTGGACGTTGGCATAGTGCGCTGCCCATTCGGCGAATGACTCATTTAGCCATAGGTCATCCCACCAAGTCATCGTCACGAGGTCGCCGAACCACATGTGGGCCATCTCGTGCAAAATCGTGTTCGCGCGTTGCTCGTAGGCGGCGTCTGTCACGCGTGATCGAAATATCAGATCTTCTAAGAAGGTGACGCAGCCGGCGTTCTCCATTGCCCCGGCGTTGAACTCCGGGACAAATAGTTGGTCGTACTTGCCAAATGGGTAACCGATCTGGAACTGCTTCTCGAAGAATTCGAAACCGGCTTTGGTTAGGTCGAAGATGTCTTCGGGGTCCAAGAACTGCGCTAGCGAGTTGCGGCAGAAGATCCCGAGCGGGTAGGTGCCAAAAGTTCCGCTATATGAATCCCGTACCTCGTGGTAAGGCCCGGCCACTAACGCGGTGATGTAAGTCGACAGGCGCGGTGTGGCCTCGAAGGTCCAGCGCGAAGTGGTTGGCGTGATCATCTCCGGATCAGGGCTGGGGGAGTTGCTGACCACCTTCCAGTGCGAAGGGGCGGTAACAGTGAGTGCGAAGGTCGCTTTCAGATCAGGTTGCTCGAAGCAGGCGAACATCCTGCGGGCATCAGCCGACTCGAATTGCGTGTAGAGGTAGGTCTCGCTATCGACCGGATCCACGAATCGATGGAGGCCCTCACCGGTGTTCATGTACGCGCAGTCGGCGGTGATCACCACCTCGTTTTCCGCCAACAAATTCGGTAAATCGATTCGGTGACCGTCAAATACCTGGCTGACGTCCAGGTTGGCTCCGTTAAGCACTACGGAGTGGACCTGTGGCGCGATGAGGTCGATCCAGGTGTCGGCACCGGGGGTGCGGCACCCGAAAGTCGCTCTTGTCACCGAAGTGAACAAAGTGTCACCGGTTAGGTCGACCGTGACGTCATAGGAGCGGGATTCAATCAGGCGTGCGCGCTCCTGCGCCTGCGCCCTGGTGATGTTCTCGGTACCGGTCATACCCTGATCCTTCCACTAAGGTCTCACCCATGATTACAACGGCTGACTTCTGGTTCGATCCCGTATGCCCTTGGGCGTGGATGACTTCAAGGTGGATGCTAGAGGTAGAGCTGGTACGCGAGGTCCAGGTGCACTGGAATGTCATGTCCCTGGCGGTTTTAAATGAGGGCCGGGAGCTCCCGCCGGAGTATGTGGATTTGATGGCCGCCGCATGGGCTCCGGTCCGTGTCATCATCGCCGCCCAGTTGGAGCACGGCGACTCGGTGGTTTTGCCGCTCTACACCGCCTTGGGCACCCGTATTCACCTTCAGCAGCGCAAGGATTACGAAATGGTCATCGCCGAGTCACTCGCTGAAGTAGGTCTGCCAGCGGAGCTTGCGGGCGTGGGGAAGACGACGAAGGTTGATGAGCAATTACGGGCCAGCCACATTCGCGGGGTCACCCTCGTTGGTGAAGAAGTAGGCACCCCGGTTATTAGCGTTCTGGGCCCCGATGGTGGCCGGGTGGCCTTCTTTGGGCCGGTTGTCACCCCAGCGCCGAAAGGCGAGGCGGCCGGCCGGCTTTGGGACGGCACGGTCTTGGTCGCTGCAACTCCGGGCTTTTATGAAATCAAACGCACCCGCACTTCAGGACCGATCTTCGACTAATGCCAGAGGGCCACGTTGTTCATCGGCAAGCCCGGGCGTTGACTCGAGCATTCAAGAATGAGCGGGTTCGCGTTTCTAGCCCGCAGGGTCGGTTCGCGGCCGGTGCGAAGGTCTTGGACGGCAAAACTTTCGCTAAAGCGGAAGCCCGCGGCAAGCACCTATTCATTGGGTTCGACAACAGGCGCTGGATACACATACACCTCGGCCTCTACGGTAAGTGGCAATTGGGTAAGGGCATTGAACCTGATGACAACGGGCTGATTCGCCTTCGCATCACGTCGGCAACTAACTTCGCGCAATTGCGTGGCCCCTCGGTGTGCGAGGTGATCACTGATGACGAGATGGCCACCGCTATCACCCGCATTGGGCCTGATCCGATCCATAAAAAGGCAGACCCTGCTCGAGCCTGGGATCGAGTGCACCGAAGCGCCGCGCCAATCGGGGCACTCCTCATGGACCAAAAGATCTTCGCCGGGGTCGGCAATATCTACCGGGCCGAAGTGCTCTTTCGGCACCAAATATCGCCATTTACTTCCGGCCGGGTGATATCCAACGAGCAGTTCGACGCCATCTGGAGTGACCTGGTGTTCTTGATGACACTCGGGGTGAAAAATGGGCGTATCGACACGGTGCGTGCGGTTCATTTGCCGGAAGCGATGGGGCGCGAGCCACGAGTTGATCGCCATGGTGGCGAGGTTTATGTCTATCGGCGCGAGGGCATGAAATGTTTTGTTTGTGGTGCGAAAATCAAGATGGCTGATATGCAAGGGCGCAAACTTTATTGGTGCGCTAAGTGTCAAGTGGGTTAACTAGAGTTGGGTAACTCGGATACTCGTGGGGCGCGGATACCAGGGTGGTCGGCCGGCAGCGTGCGTTTTATGACAACCCATGAAAGCAGGACCGTCGCAATGACAAGTGCGTAGAAGAGCGCCCCGGATGCGGCCAGGGCCCAAAGCCAATTGTTCTCGATCAAGGGGATAAGTACCGCCGCGCGAATCAAACACAGCAAAACCCACAGCCAGGAGGCGCGGTTGTAAGCGCGCATCAGATCAGGGTCTTGGCGCCACCGCATCTTGGTGCCGACGATCGGTCCGACGATAACGCCAAGTAACGGCCAACGAATGAATATCGAGATGGCAAAAGCCAAGGCTGAGGCGACATTCAGTAACACCCGCGGCCAGAAGAAGGCGGCGGCGCTGCCTGACTTTGCCGCGATGTAGGCGCTCAGCACTACCACCAGCAGTGCTCCCAATACCCGCGTTGGGCGCTTGCGTTCAACTAGCCGCCAGATTGCGAAGAAGAGGCCGAGCCCGACGGCCACGCTGACCGCCCATGTCATGTTGTCGCCGGTGGCGACATAAGTGGCAATAAAGGCCAGCGGCGGCAGGATGCTTTCGATCGCGCCTCGGGGGCCGCCGATCAGGGCCTGCAGCGGATGCTGCTTCGTCTCGTTCACGGGTTGAGAGTAGCGGCTCGGGCCCAAAACTTTGCCGACAATATGTCAGCGCTTTTCGCCGAGTACGGTGTCGTGGTGACCGCAAACGTGAGTGAACTAGCGGCGAAGTGGAGCACCGACCTAGCATCCTGGGCTATTCCCGATGAAATCTTGAGCCAGGTAACTACCCCACCTTGGGTTCATCCCGTGGCGATGTTCACTGTTGACGACATCATCCCGGATTCAATGTCGCATCAAGTTGCTCGAGTGGTGCTGCCGGCGGGGGGCAGTGTGCTCGATGTTGGGAGCGGTGGTGGGCGCGAAGCATTTGCACTGGTACCTCCCGCAGGCACCGTCATCGCTGTCGATCATCAGCAGGGCATGCTGGACGAGTTTGCGAAAGCCGCTGCGCAGCGCGAGGTGCGGCACGAGGAGTTTCTTGGCGATTGGCCGGCGGTTGCGGGCGAAGTTCCCAAAGCTGATGTGGTGGTGTGTCACCACGTGGCATTCAATGTTGCTGCGATTGTGGCGTTCTTGCAGGCGCTAAATACGCACGCGCACCGACGAGTGGTGCTGGAGATTCCATTTCAGCATCCACTTACTCATCTAAACCCGCTCTGGAAGACTTTTTGGGATCTAGATCGGCCTACCCAGCCGACGGCAGAAGACTTGTGTGCAATCGCTAGGGCGATGGGATTCGATGCTCGGTTGGAGATTTGGCTGGATGAGACTTGGGGCAAGAGGGTGGCCTTGCCCGAGGGGGAGCGCATTAAGTTCGCCCGCATCCGGCTTTGCCTGAATGAAGACCGTGATGCGGAGGTGGCGGCGGCACTTATTCAGCAAGTGGATGACCAGCCAAGGCGGGTAGCCACCATCTGGTGGGATGTCTCGGCTTAGATGTGTTCATGACATCTGCGAAAGCCGTGGCCTATGACGTAGATCGTATTCGCGCCCGCATTCCGGCTCTGGCTGGTGGAGTGGCGTATTTTGATGGCCCCGGTGGCACCCAAACCCCAGATCTAGTTGCGGCGGCGATTGCGTCGGCGCTAACCAACCCGCTGTCGAATCGGGCACGTGTTACCGGAGCCGAGATTAATGCCGATGACATCACGCTAGCCGCTAGGCAAGCAGGTGCTGACCTCGTCAACGGCGATCCGCTCGGGATCGCATTTGGGCGCAGCATGACAGATATCACTTTTGATATTGCTCGCACTTTGGCCCAAGGTTGGGGGCCGGGGGACGAAATTGTTGTTACCCGACTTGATCATGATGGAAATGTGCGGCCTTGGGTTACTTATGCGCAGCGCTCAGGTGCCACCCTTCGTTGGGTCGATTTTGATAAGGCGACCGGAGTATTGGCGCTCGAGGACGTCACGAAATTACTCAACGCGAATACGCGGCTGGTTGCTATCACCGGTGCATCAAATCTCTTGGGTACCCGGCCAGATCTAGTCGCGATCGGGAAAGCGGTGCATCAGACGCAGGCGCTCTTCTATGTTGATGGAGTGCACCTAACCGCACATGCACCGGTCGACATGCAGGCCATCGGGGCAGATTTCTACGTCTGCTCGCCATATAAATTCCTCGGTCCCCACATCGGGATGCTCGCGGCCTCACCTGCACTTCTTGAGACATTGCACCCTGACAAGTTGCGTCCGAGCACCGAGTCGGTGCCCGAGCGCCTCGAGCTTGGCACCCTGCAATATGAGTTACTTGCCGGGATTACGGCCGCGGTTGACGTGCTCGCGGATCTGGTGCCCGGTGATGAAACTACGATGAATCGTCGCGACCGAGTTGTGCGTTCAATGACGGCCCTTGAGGCTTATGAAGATGAACTGCATGTTTATTTGCGCGCCGGGTTGGAGTCGGTTCCTGGTATCCGGCTTTATTGCCACGCACCACACCGTACGCCGACAGAACTTTTCAGCATTGATGGTGTTGACAGCGAACAAATTTATCTAACTTTGTCGGGGTTGGGAGTCAATGCACCGGCAAGTTCGTTCTACGCCATTGAGGCCGCTGACTGGATTGGGCTGGGGGAGCCGGGTGCGGTTCGAGTCGGATTGGCGCCTTACACCAACCACGATGACGTTGACCGACTCATAGCTGGGCTGCGCGATATTGCAAGCGACGCTGCAGCGTAAGTAGGTGCTTCGATGACACTTGTTGACCAGGGCCACCCCGGCGCGCGTGCCGTGACGGTCTGGACATTGCAACTACTTGACCCCGCAGAGGTAGTGCCCGGTCGGTTACCGACATTTGCTGTTGAGTGGCAACGGGTCGATGGCGACAAGGCCGAACTCAGCGCCGATCTCTATGAGCGCGTTGGTCGAGCGTGGGGTTGGGTTGATCGCATCGATTGGACTAGCGCGGAGTGGGCCGGGTGGGCCAACCGTGAAACCCTTCACCTGTTCGTCGTGCGGGTCGACGGTGAAATATGCGGATACGTAGAACTTGACCAGCAGGGGTCAAATGTTGAGGTTGCCTTCTTTGGGTTACTTGCGGATTTCATCGGCAAAGGGATCGGCGGCTGGCTGCTGGGCCAGGGCCTACGCGAAGCCTGGCTGCTACCAGGTGTTGAGCGGGTCTGGGTGCACACCTGCGATTTAGATGCCCCGACCGCACTTACTAACTATCAGGCACGCGGCTTTGTGATCACTGACACAGCCATTGAATGGCGGCTTCCGCTACTCCCTGAATGCTGACCGCGCCTTGGGGTGATATCAATAGGTATGTCCCGTGCCACTCCTTGGATCTTGACCGTCGGCGGCGGCCTCGGCCTGCTCGCATCATTCGAACTTATTGTTGACAAGCTCGCCCTGCTCGCCGACCCGGATGCCGTGCTGTCCTGCGATATCAACCCGGTGGTTTCCTGCGGATCGGTGATACTGACCGAACAGGGATCTGCATTTGGTTTCGCGAACCCGATCCTTGGGTTGGTGGGGTTTGCGGTTGTTGTCACCCTCGGGGTGTTGGCCATCGCCAAAGTGGAGTTACCGCGTTGGGTCTGGATTGGGCTGAATATCGGCGCCCTCTTCGGGGTGGCTTTCATGATCTGGCTGATGCTGCAAAGCCTTTATGTCATTGGGGCATTGTGCCCTTGGTGAATGCTGATCTGGGCAGTCACTATTTTGATTTTCTGGAATGTCACGGTCGATAACCTGGTGAGCGGCCGGATCAACCTGGGTTCTGGGGTGGCCGAAATCGCCGGGGCCTTGCGCTGGTTCTTGGTTGCCGGCACCTACCTGATCATCGCGGGTCTAATCTTCGTGCGCTGGATGGATTTTTGGCTGGGCCGCGGCTGATGCAATAGTGGTATCACTGTGGTATCATTTCGGCATGGCAATGACATTGCGGCTTCAGGACGACGAAGTACAGGCTTTGAGTGCGCAGGCTGCTCGAGAGCAAAGGTCTCGTCAGGAGATCGTAAGACAGGCAGTGCGTGAATATATAGAACGCAATGGGCGCCAGCAGTTGCTGGATGAAATTCTTGACGGTGAGCTGCCAAGGTACGCCGAGGCCCTTGAGCGGCTAGGGCAGTGATTTACCTTTCCTATGAAGAGCTCATGTATGTCGCGCAACGAACACTTGGTGCACCGCCTCTAGTACGCGATGCGGGCTTACTCGAGTCAGCACTTGCGCGCCCCCAAGCGAGCGTTTTTGGCTCAGATGCTTACCCTGAATGGCCCGAAAAAGCCGCTGCATTGCTGCACTCCTTGGCGAAGAACCACGCACTCGTTGATGGCAATAAACGATTGGCGCTAGCGGCCACGATCTCTTTTTTGGGTATGAATGGATTTCGTTTTACTTTGACCAATGACGAGGCGTATGACTTCGTAATTGCAGTTGTTACCGGAGAGCTTGCAGATGTAGCTGACATCGCGGCGGTAATTCGAGCTAAGACCGAACCTCGTTAGCCCACTCACCGTGCTCTTTCTCGGCCCACTCAACCGGCACTGAGCCGGTAAGCATGCCTGTGCGTGCGGTGGCGTCACCGTATGCCATCCACATGTGACCGGCTGTGGCAATAGCGACCAGTAGCGCCAACCAGTCATGAACAAATGTGGACCCGGTGCGAAGATCGTCGGGGAAGAAACGGTTGAAGTACATCACCAGGCCGGTGCCCAGCAGCACGATAATGGATCCGAGCACAAAAGCCGAGTTGAGTTTTTGCCCAGCGTTGAATTTACCCACCGGTATTTCACCATTACGCCGCTTGCGGGTGCGTAGCCATTTCCAGTCATTGGGCGAAAAACGATTAAGGCGGCGGAGGTCTTGGCGAAATGCCCAAAAGAAACAGGCAACAATGATTGGGATAGGCAAGAGGAAACCCGCGATTATGTGCGTATTGCGCATCAGTGGGCGGTAGCCGATAACGGCACTAGCGCCCGGGAGGTAAAGCACCGCGGCGGTTATCAGCAGCACACCCATCAAGATGCCTAAGGTGCGGTGTGTCCAGCGCTCGGCCGTGGTGAAACGCAAAATGTTTCCCGGGTCAGGTGATTGGTTCATCGCTCATCCCATTTGAGTTGCCAACCCAAGCATCAACCGCATATCCACGTTCTTCCCAATAGCCGGGCACGACTTTTTCGCCTACCTCGATACCCGAAAGCCACTTCAGGGATTTGTAGCCGTACATCGGTGCGACATATAAACGAACAGGTGCACCGTGTTCTTCGGCAAGAGGTTGGCCGAACATGGTGGTGGCAACCAATATATCCGGGCGAAGGCCCTGTTCCATTGTCAACGACTCGGTGTAGGCGCCGTCAAATGAGGTGAAACGTAAAGCTTCGGCTGTTAAGTCAGCGCCTGCAGCATTAAGCACGTCACTGAGCAAAACACCTGACCAGGGCACGTCATCGACACGCCAACCGGTTACGCACTGGAAGTCTTTCGTCATACCCGTTTGCGGTAATTCAGTGAGATCTGCAAGTGACAAGGAAAGCGGGCTACTGACTAACCCGGTAACGGTGAGCCGGTATTTATCCGCGTCATATTCCGGGTACCCATTAGTGACGGTGTAGATACGGAAACCACCGGTGCCCGGTAGTACACCCGATAGGCCGGGGGCGGCGGTGGCGACGGTGGAGTTCACCGCTTGCGAAGCGGTGCGGCCAAAGACGATGCCCAACGCACCCAAGCCGATCATGCCGAGCACAATGCGGCGCCCGACTGGTGCACCCCGCGGTGCCAGCTGTGCTTCCTTCGGCTCTTCCATCCCACTATGGGAACACATCCTTGGCGGGACGGCCACCGGAATCGCCATGCGGCGCGAAAATGCGATTTCTTCTTCGTTTGGCTCAGGCCGTCGATTCTCCCGGGATACCATAAAAATTCCGTTCGGTGGCTCTATTGAGGAGTATTCGATGGTTGGTAACAATAGGCACCGTGCGACCTGTGCAGCAGTGGCTTTTGCGGTGGCTGCCACCTCGTGGGCGTTGCTGCCGGTGGGCGCTGCTGCTGCCCCAGAACCGCAGCCGGTGACAATCGCCCCGTTGTTAAAGGCGGATGTCATCATTGGCGCGGATATGTGGGACACCGTGCCGCGCATCATGTCGCTCACCTTGAATTTCACGGACATCATCGGGGTTCCTGGCGCTGATTCGAAAGACGAAGCCACGGCGAAGGCGGCTGTTGTTGCAGCCGGTGGGGCCTGGAGCGAGATTGCAGCCAAGGCATGCAGCACGAAGCCAACCCAGGTCTCTCACACCACCGCGGTTTCACCCGAGCAGTACTACGGCGTAACCGGCCTAACTGGCGTGCACAACACCGATGTGGTGCAGGTTCAGACCTCTTGGCCCGCGCTACCCAGCACTCTTGATGGGTCTGACTTCAAAGTAACATTAAATGACGGCACCATCGCCCCAGCGATCTCGGCGGGTGTGATGCCGAACTTTGAATATAACGAGCGGTCGGTGCTTATTCTCAATGGTGAGTTCGGAAATCGACTGCCGAAAAGTGATCCAGCGGTTAAGTACCCGGTAAAGGTCGAGGTAGTGGCTGATGCGACGCCACTGCAGTTAGTTGGCCCGCGAGGTCGCCTTGTTAGTGCTGTTGGCATGACCATGACAAACGATAAAACCCCTTATGACACCCAGCCCGCTGACCCAACTCTTTGGACGGGGCCGCGAGTAATTGCCGCGAAGATCACCCACATGTCGACTCTGGGTGAAGGTGGCCCCGAGCCGGTGAGCAAGAAGCTGTTGCCAAATGACGGGATTTCGATTTTCGGGAAAAAGGCCGCCGAGTTTCGCGTGCGAATGCTCACGGTGGGCGGTGCGCTTTCACCAAATGG
>CAMDKJ010000030.1 GCA_945900705.1 Bifidobacterium breve
CAGACGACGCTAGCGGAGCCGCGGATGTAGGGCTTTTCTTCATGTCCTATCAACGTGATCTGACTCGGCAGTTCGTAGCTTTGCAACGCCAACTTTCTGAAAGTGATCTATTGAACGAATACATCCGTCACACGGCTAGTGCTGCGTTCGCGGTACCCCCCGGTACTTCTCCTGGTGGGTACATCGGCGAAACCTTGCTGGCGTAGCGGCCAAGGGCCTATACGCTACACACATGCCAGAACTTATGCAGCCAGCAGCAGGACACTCGCCAGCACATGGCAAAGTTCACGTTGCCGTACTGGGCCTGGGCCGAATGGGTACTGCGATAGCTAACAAGCTCGCCGGCTTCGGGTTTGAGGTCACGGGGTGGAATCGCAATGGCAGCCTTAACTCTGACTCGAAAGCCAGACTTGCTGCGGCTCTTCAGGGCGCATCGGTCGTGGTCTTGAGCCTATTCGACGGTAAAGCCTGCATCGAGGTTAGTGAACTGGCGCAACCGCATTTAGAACCCGGTGCCCTAGTCCTAAACACCAGCACCATTGCTCCCAGCGAGGCGAAACTACTTGCTGACTTCTTCACCGCGAACAAGGTTATGTACGTACAGGCCCCGGTGATGGGTTCGGTGCCGGCCATCGAAAATGGCGTGGCAACCGTCATCCTCGGGGGTGCACCAACGGCTATTGACCGAGCCAGACCTGTAATTGAGACTTTTTCGCAGGCAGTTCTTGAATTTGAAAGTGCGGAGGCGGCGGCAGGCGCCAAGTTGCTTTCAAATCATGCCCTAGCCGATGCGCTGCTGGCGATTCGTCAGGCACTGCTGGTCAGCGGGCAACTGGGATTGCCAATCGATCGCGCCTTGGATGTCTTGGAGCTTGGGCCGCTCGCGCCGATGGTGAAGGGCAAGCGCGCCAGGATAGAAGCCCAAATCGAATTTTCCTCCGCTGATGCCACTCTTGCCGGACTGATCAAGGATTTGGAGTTGGCCGCCGAAGTTAGCCCAGCGGCGGCCGAGGCCAACTTCAAGCTCGCCGACCTAGTGCGCGAATTGAAAATCGACCCGAATGCCGATATCGCAGAGCTCCCTCGAACTGCAATCCCCTAAATCGCCGAGGCAGAGTTGCCGAGGAATGAAAGTGGACGAGTTGGCCTGTAAGCCGGATCCTGTTCCTCAATCGCCTTGCGGCGACCAATTCGGTGATCATCCATCTGCGACTGCCGTTACCGACAGCCTGGTGCGGTCTACCTGCAGACATTGAACGGGCCGCTCGTCTGCACAGGCCTTTCGGCCCTCTTGACCTTGCTCCAGGTGGGGTTTACCAAGCCACATGGGTCACCCCATGTGCTGGTGGTCTCTTACACCACCGTTTCACCCTTACCAGGATTGCTCCTGGCGGTCTGTTTTCTGTGGCACTTTCCCGCGGGTTGCCCCGGGTGGGCGTTACCCACCACCTTGCCCTAAGGAGTCCGGACTTTCCTCGACGTGATTGCTCACGCCGCGATCACCCGGCCAACTCGTCCGCCCATACAGTACGCGATCGCCTATGGGAGTTGGAAGGTCTTGTTACTTTGGCCACTACCCTCAGGGAAAGTTACCTTGGCTTTGGTGAAAACCCTGATGCCATCGACGGTCTTGGGGGTGGTCAGTTGGACATTGACCCTATGCTGGCGGTAGCTGCCTACAAGGCAGTTCGGCTTGCAGTCGTCGTAGTAGTATACGCCGGTGCCCTTGGCGGTCCGGTAGTTCCATTTGGACCATTTTAGCTTTTCAAGGACGGTTAGCGCGTGCACGCAGGTAAGGTCTATTTCGGTCGGCTGCGCTGAGGGAAAACCGCAGTTGCTCACCTTCGGGATGGACGGAGCGGCTTGCGCAACCGCAGGTGCCGCCAGGCCCAAACCGAGGAGCAAAGTTCCGCTGGCAACAGTGGCTAGAAGTCGATTCATTTAGCTTCCTTTGAGTTACTTGCTTTATGTACTAACTGTCGCATACTTGAGCGCGCAATGCCTCAGGCACCACCGGCAGCCCTTCAGGATTCCCGGCTTGATTCTCACAGACAGACTCCGGGGCCATCAGGACCAACATGTCGGTATCCTGACGAAATAAGAAGCGATCCGAACTCGGCTCACTATCCGGACCATTAATAGTGGCAACAACATATGTCCACGAGTCGGCACACGTGGCCACATCGACCGAACCAATGCCCAACCCAGACTCCGAAACGATGTGCTCTATCTCGTCGCGGGCGGCAGTGAGATCACAGGCGGTGTCGACCGCCGGCGCAGCGCAAGCGGTGAGCATCGATGAGGCAAGAAGAAGTATTGCTCCAGCGATACCCGCACCGGCCGCCGCTCGACGGGGTTTGCGGTCCGATAGCGTCACCATGTGCTCATTGTGCTCCCACCAAGTGAAGGGAAGACTGCTGCGACCCGCGGACAGCCGATGAAACCAGCTCAATTGTCTTTCCCCGAGTTAACCCGGGCCCGAAGCCAAGTCATATCGGCCTTACAAACCTTATGCGCCAAAAACGAAAGCCGGGCTGCACAGATTTTAGATTTGGGGCCAAAACAACATGATGACATTCGAAGAAATGCACTGCTCGCAAAAGCACCAGCCGGCCCGGCGATCGAGGTCTACACCGGGGTGCTCTATGACGCACTAGACGTCACAACTTTGACCACCACACAGCGTCGTCGTTTAGATAAAAATGTGGCAATCGCCTCAGGTTTATTCGGCCTCCTGCGGCCAAGCGACAAAATCCCGGCCTACCGATTAAGTGGCGACGTAACACTGCCCACTGTTGGATCACTCGCGCAGTACTGGCGCACCTTCGTTAGCGCGGCCCTCGAATCAGTGCCCGGGGTCATCCTCGATTTGCGATCGAGTGCATATGTTGCACTCGGACCGATCCCACCCGCTGCCGCCCAGCGCGCGGTGGTTGGGCGCGTCCTGCTGGAACGAGGTGGCAAGAGATCGATTGTCAGCCATCACAACAAGGCCACCAAAGGGCGCTTGGTTCGAGCCCTGATGCAATCAGGTGCCGCACCGAAGAACATTAATTCACTAATTACCGCAATTACCGAGGTGGGATTTCACTGCGAACTTAATGAGGCCACCAAGCTAGGGCTGCCAGCCACCTTGGACATCATCGTGCGCCAGGCATAACTCTCGCCTAAGTTCCATCTGGCACGGGCACCTTGCGCAAGTGCGCCGCCTCTGAGAACCCAAACATCGAGGCATTGCCATCGGGAAACCACGCCAAAGTAGTGATCGAGCACGGCGAAAGCTCCATGCGAAAAACACTGTCAAGTGGTGCACCAACCGCGATACCGGCCATGATCTTGATCGGCGTCACATGCGCGATTACCGCAAGCTTCCTACCCGGATACCGCTCAATCAAACGCCGCCGGCCGCGTTCAACCCTGAACTTGACTTCGTCCAATGACTCACCACCTGGCGGTGCCACCTTCGTGGAGCGAAGCCACTCATCAACTAGATCGGGCCAGCCCGCCTGAACTTCCGCAAAAGTCAAACCATCCCATTCACCAAAAGCACACTCGGCAAAATCCGCGTCGGTTTCAATGTCGACGCCGATCACCTTTGCTACCTGTTCGGCGGTCTGCTGCGTCCGGAGCAATGGCGAGGCAATGATGAGTTCAGTGCCACCACGCTCGGCAAGTTCACCCGCCAACGCCTGGGCCTGCAACAGGCCGATCGGGGCGAGCGGAAGGTCTTGACCCCCGGCGCCGCTGAAGCGTTTCGCCAGGCTGAACGCCGTGGCTCCGTGCCGGGCCAACACGGTAATTGTCGGAGGGCCTATGTCCGTCCAGCCAACCATGCGATTCGCCGGTCGCCCTTTTTCGACAACAGCGCGCGAATGAGCCTCTTGAGCGTCGCCGACAACATCATCAAGGCCACGATCTGGTTGGCTTTCGCCTTGGAGCCGCACAAGTTCAGTCGGCCCGCCCGCTAAGGCCAAGTCGAGGATCTCGTTGACCAAGGCGTCGGCCACCACATTTTGCGCACGGGGCACCCAAATATAGGTAACTCGCCCCGGCGGGAAAATATCTCGGGCAGCAAGTGCTAGTTCGCGCATATCTGGATGTTTGATCTTCCAGCGGCCTGACATCTGTTCAACGATTAACTTCGAATCGAGGCGAACCTCAATTTTTGCATCAGGGTCGAGTGCAAAAGCTTGCTCAAGGCCGCGAATGGCGCCGCGATATTCGGCAACGTTATTGGTGGCCACCCCGAGGTACTCGGCAACTTCAGCGAGAATCACGCCGGTAAGGCCGTCGCGCACCACGGTCCCGTAGGCGGCCGGACCGGGATTGCCGCGCGAGCCGCCGTCGGCTTCAACAATAAATGAGCGAGTCATTGAACCGTGGTTCTCACAAACCTGATTCAGCAGTGCGAATCAGGATCCGGCGGCACTCCTCGCACCTGGCAACCGCATTCGGGGCGGCATTGCGAAGTGCCTCAATCTCACTCGGGGGTACCTGCATGCGACAGCCCTCGCATTGACCTCGAT
The DNA here is from genome assembly GCA_945900705.1 of Bifidobacterium breve. GTDB lineage: Bacteria > Actinomycetota > Actinomycetes > S36-B12 > S36-B12. The sequence goes on from CAMDKJ010000030.1 coordinate 4,527, forward strand.
AAAGCCGCGCCGCTCCACGCCCGTCATGGTCAGCTCTGATTTTTTCATAAAGCGCGAGTAGATCCTCGGGTATCTCACCCTTAATTGAATTACGTTCAGCAGCGGTTGCCTCACGCTCCGCGGTGATAACGGCGAGCAAGCCCGCGAGCACCGAAGAAACCTCAGCCTGATCAATTTCAAGCTGATCGCGCTCATTGGTGAGTTGCCTTACCGCGGCAAGTGCCCCCTCAACCCGCTCCATGACTTCGAGTTCAACATCTTCAAGTTCACCCTGGCGGCGGGCAAGTGAGCCAAGCTCATGCTGCAGGCCCTGCAACTGCTTTGGATCATTGATGTTACCTGAATCCAACAGCTCTTGATCGCGACGTGAGCGTTCACGCACCTGCTCCACATCGGCGTCGGCGCGAGCCTGGTCAAGGTGCAGATCTCCGGCGATAGTTTCAGCAGCTGTAATCTCGTCGCGCACTCGAATCAGTCGGGCTTCCAATTCATTTAAACGTGCAGCCTCGGGCAAGGTGCGCACCTTGTGGTCAATTTGCGCCAAGTGCGTATCGCGGTCCTGTAGTTCTAGTAACCGCAGTTGGACAACAGGTTCAGCGTTCAGGAGGTGCTCCCTTGTGATGGCGCCCGCAGCACGTGCGATGTCCATGGGTCGGTCGGTAGTTGCGAGATGATGGTGCGAACGCTACTGCCCTGACCGGCGAGCCCGCGGGCCAGCGCACCAGCCGCCTGCTCCAGCCACGGCCACTCCCCAGCCCAGTGGGCAATGTCAATGAGGGCGCACTTGTTATCAGCTAGGTGTTCGAGTGCTCGATGGTGACGTAAATCGGAGGTGACGTAGACGTCGGCGACCTCAGCTGCGTCCGACATAAAGCCATCACCGGCTCCCCCGCAGACCGCAACGGTGCGCACCTTGGTCATCGGGTCACCGGCAACTCTCACCCCGTGCTGAGTTTCTGGCAAGAGCGCCGCCACCTGTTGGGCGAATTGTTCAAGGGTGATGGTCTCGGCTAGTTGGCCCACACGACCGGTGCCGGTGCTGTGGTCCTGCGCCGTGGGCACCAGCGGGCGTAGCCCACTGAGCCCGAGGGCCTGCGCGAGCGCATCTGATACCCCTGGGTCACTGTGATCGGCGTTGGTATGTGCGCTGAACAAGGCGATACCGTGGCTAATAAGGGTGTGAACAATTTTGCCTTTTGCGTCGGTGGCCGCTACCGAATGGACCCCGGTCAAAAAGAGCGGATGGTGGGTGACAATCAGATCAACTTGCGCGATTAAAGCTTCATCGACCACTTCAAGAACCGGGTCGACCGCGAAAAGCACCGTGGCCACCGTGGCATCTGGATCACCGCAGGTCAAACCGATAGCGTCCCAGTCCGCGGCTAAGGCCGGTGGGTAAGCCGCCTCAAGGACGGTGACGATCTGGCGGAGCGTGGGCGCTGGCACCCCCTCAGGCTACCCGCACCCCTTGGCCCCGCACCCCAATCGGTAGCCTCGCCCCGGGCCCATAGCTCAGTTGGTAGAGCGCCTCGTTTACACCGAGGATGTCGTCGGTTCGAGTCCGGCTGGGCCCACTACGAAATCCCGGCGCCAAATAGCCCGCAGCCGGTAGCGCTACCGCTTAGCTCTCGGAGCAACCAAACGGGTGCCCTGCCAGTTTGGGCCCGCACTTACCGTGCTCGTTTGCTGGAGCCCCGCGGTGGGGGCGGCATCGGCAATGTCTTCGGCCTCGATATGACCATCGCGACCGGGCTTTGGCGTTAATAGCCAAACCACCCCGTGATCGGTGAGCGGACCGATGGCATCGACTAGGCCGTCGACCAGATCACCGTCCTCATCGCGCCACCACATGATGACAACATCTACGACGTCGTCAAAATCCTCATCAACAAGATCGCCACCGATGACATCCTCGATACCCGCGCGCAGCGCTTCATCGACGTCGCTGTCGTACCCAATCTCTTGAATTGTCATACCAAGATCAAACCCAAGACGTGTTGCTCGTTGACGAGCGTCGTCACGGTCCGCTGCGGCGGTCACCAAGAACCCCTCTTCCTTCATCTGACTGCGTTAACTGTTAGCGCAGTTCTACACGGTGCCGGCCAGGTCAGGTGGCCGATTTGTTGCAACAACTTTAGAAAGCTACCTAGGTATTCCAGCGGACTTTGGGTCCGGATGCAAGCAGTGTGCCCGATTACTGCCAGAAAATCCCCCACCTGCCCCCGCGCGGCGCGAATACGAGAGAATATGGCCAGCGCTACCCGCGCACACCAAATATTCGATCCGGCCACCGGTGACCCCGGCCGGCCCCCGGCGAAAGGGTGCACCCCGTGGCCCCCGCGCATAACCGTGACCCGCTTCTCGCCGGTGGGCTCCCCACCCAATATGTCGATGTTGATCCCGACGAAACCGCAGAATGGGTTGAATCCTTCGATAACCTGGTCGACAACTCGGGCAATTACCGCGCACGCTATTTAATGCTGTCGCTGCTTCGGCGGGCGGCCGAGCGAAATGTCGGAGTCCCCAGTCTGCGAAGCACCGACTACATCAACTCAATTGCCCCCGAACTCGAAACGTGGTTTCCCGGCGACGAAACCATCGAGAGGCAGATCCGACGGTATATTCGCTGGAACGCCGCGATCATGGTTCATCGGGCCCAGCGCCCCGGCGTTGGTGTCGGCGGCCACATCTCAAGCTACGCCTCCTCGGCAACTTTGTACGAAGTTGGCTTCAACCACTTCTTCCGGGGGCCAGACCACCCCACCGGCGGCGACCAAGTTTTCTTTCAGGGCCACGCCTCCCCCGGCATCTACGCCCGCGCCTATCTTGAAGGCCGACTAACCGAGGATCAACTTGATGGTTTCCGCCAAGAGGTCTCACATCCCTCAGGTGGCCTACCCTCGTACCCGCATCCGCGCTTGATGCCGTGGTTTTGGCAATTTCCCACCGTGTCGATGGGCCTTGGCCCACTTAATGCGATTTACCAAGCCCGCTTCAATAAATACCTGACCCATCGCGGCATTAAGGATGCGTCCGAGCAAAAAGTTTGGGCATTCTTGGGTGATGGCGAGATGGACGAGGTTGAAGCAGTAGGTGCCATCGGCCTTGCCGCCCGCGAAGAACTTGATAATTTGATCTTCGTTGTCAACTGCAACCTACAGCGCCTCGACGGCCCGGTACGCGGCAATGGAAAAATCATCCAAGAACTCGAGAGTTTGTTCCGCGGAGCCGGCTGGAATGTCATCAAAGTTGTGTGGGGTCGCAAATGGGATGACCTCCTGGCCGCCGATCGCGATGGCGCGCTCGTCAATTTAATGAATGCCACACCAGATGGTGACTTCCAGACATACAAGTCCGTGGACGGAGCATTTATCCGCGAGAATTTCTTCGGCCGCGATCCGCGCACCGCAAAACTTGTTGAGTCGTTGACCGACGAAGAGATCTGGGCTTTGCAACGCGGCGGCCATGACTACCGCAAGATGTATGCGGCATATGAAGCCGCTTCGAATACCAAGGGGCAACCGACCGTCATTTTGGCTAAGACCATCAAGGGCTGGACTCTTGGTTCACACTTCGAGGGTCGCAACTCAACCCATCAGATGAAAAAACTCAGCCTTGAAGATTTACTGGAATTTCGCGACCGCCTGCGTATTCCGATCCCCGATAGTGCGATGGATCCTTATCTTCCGCCTTACTACCATCCCGGCCCGCAAGACGAAGCCATGCAATACATGGTCGAAACCCGCCGCAAGCTCGGTGGTTCGGTGCCAACTCGCCGCACCTTGGCGAAGGTACTCACCTTGCCCGGTGACGCTGCCTACGAAGTTGTTCGGCGCGGTTCAGGTAAGCAGGCGATCGCCACCACCATGGCCTTCGTGCGCTTGGTAAAAGATCTAATCAAAGATGAAAATATCGGCAACCGATTTGTGCCTATTATTCCTGATGAGGCGCGCACATTCGGAATGGATTCACTCTTCCCGACAGCGATGATCTATTCACCGCACGGGCAGCAGTACATCTCGGTTGACCGCGAGCTAATGCTCTCCTATAAGGAGTCGACCACCGGTCAGATCCTGCATGAAGGGATAAACGAGGCCGGGTCTGTTGCGTCCTTTACCGCCGTCGGGAGCTCCTACTCGACACAGAACGAGCCGATGATTCCGCTCTACATTTTTTATTCGATGTTCGGTTTCCAGCGCACCGGCGACGCGTTCTGGGCCGCAATGGATCAGATGACGCGGGGCTTTGTTCTTGGCGCTACAGCGGGCCGCACCACCCTTAATGGTGAGGGCCTGCAGCATGAAGATGGTCACTCGTTGCTCCTAGCAAGCACCAATCCGGGGGTGGTCGCTTATGACCCGGCGTTCGGATACGAGATTGGGCACATTTTCAAGGACGGTCTGCGCCGAATGTTTGGCCCAGACCCTGAGAACATCTATTACTACCTGACTATTTATAACGAGCCTTATCCCCAACCAGCCGAGCCTGAAGGCGTCGACGTAGAAGGCATCTTGCGCGGCATGCACTTGGTCAGCGAGGCGGCCGGAGTAGGCCCACACGCGCAACTACTTGCCAGTGGCGTGGGGGTTAACTGGGCCCTTCGTGCCCAAGAGTTGCTGCGCGATGACTGGGGAGTGCCCGCCGATGTCTGGTCGGTTACTTCCTGGAATGAGTTACGCCGCGATGGCCTTGCGGTCGATCGACATAATTTATTGCACCCTGCTGAAGAGCCCAAGCAGGCATATGTCACTAAGTGCTTAAGTGGCCGGCCCGGCCCGGTCATCGCGGTCTCGGACTGGATGCGTGCGGTTCAAGATCAAATCAGCGATTGGGTACCTACCGATTTCATCTCTCTTGGTACCGACGGCTGGGGTATGTCCGATACTCGCGGGGCGCTGCGCCGACATTTTCTGGTTGACGCCGAATCAATTACCACCCAGACTTTGGCCATGCTTGCTAAACGCGGTGAGATTGACTCCGCTCGGGTGAGCGAGGCCATTGAGCGGTACCAATTACACGACCCGGCGGCAGCAGATTCAGGTAGCACAGAGGGATCCGGATGACAAAGGATCCGAAACGTTTCCTGGCCTATCTCGATGCCGAGCGCAAAGCGTCACTGCTCTACCGCGCTTTGGCGCAAACAGTTAGCGGGGATCGCCGAGAGGCACTCATCGAGCTGGCCGCCGTTGAAGATGAGCATGCGGCGCATTGGATCGCCAAGCTCGAGGAGTACGGGGTAGAAGTACCACCAGCACCCACCACGTTAGACGCAAAGGATGCGGGCCTTATCAAGCGCGCTCGAGCGGCCGGGCTCGATGGGGTACTCGCCCAACTTGAAAAAGCCGAAGGCGACGACGCCGGTATGTACGACGAAGAACCCGAAGCCCCCGCCACGATGTCCGCTGATGAACGCGAACATGCGAATAAATTTCGCTCGATGCGCGCGGCGAGCGTCCCCGAGTTTACCCCCGGGATGCCCGACTTCGCCGAAAGTTGGCACCGTGGTGATAGATCCGGCGCGACCCGCGCTGCGGTTTTCGGAATCAGTGACGGCCTTGTCTCCAACACGGCGCTGGTGATGGGATTCGCCGGTGCGGCGCCCAATAACAGCACGATTTTGTTTGCCGGCCTGGCCGGTTTACTGGCGGGTGCCTTCTCAATGGCCGCCGGTGAATACGTCAGCGTTGCCAGCCAGCGAGATCTCTTCCGCCGAGAAATTGCCATGGAAGCAAGTGAACTTCGGGATAAACCCGAGGAGGAGCAGCGTGAGCTTGAACTTATCTACCGGGCCAAAGGGCTCACTAAAGAAACTGCCGCTGCCACCGCCGAGCAACTCATGGCCGATCCTGCTCGCGCCCTTGACACTCTTGCGCGCGAGGAACTTGGGCTTAATCCAGACGAACTTGGTTCACCGGTAAAAGTTGCCCTGTCAAGTTTCATAGCATTTGCAATCGGAGCCTGCGTCGTAGTGATTCCGTACTTGTTCTTCACCGCGCCAGGTGCATCCACCACCGCACCGCTTTATTTAGCAATCGCTTTGGCTGTTATCTCACTGCTGGTGGTTGGAGGTGTTGTCGGGCGGCTCTCAGGGCGCGGAGTTGTGTTCTCAGCACTTCGTCAATTTGTCTGGGGCGCCGGAGCCGCGCTGATCACCTTCTTCGTCGGCCGCCTCGTCGGCATCTCAATCGGTTAACGTAGGCAGGCGCCGATGACCCCTGCATCAAATATGTCACCGCGCCTAACCCAGGCCACGAGCTCCCTCACGACCGCCGCCACTCGGCTGATGGAAGAAGGCCTGCCGTGGTATCACGATCTTGGCGCCCAAGAGCGCACCTGGGTTGCCCAGGTAGCCCAGGCCGGTATCACCGCTTTCATCACCTGGCTCGAAAACCCGACAAGCCAGCCCGCCCTCACCACCAATGTTTTCGGCGCGGCCCCACGTGAGCTAGCCAGGGTTATCTCTCTCGAGCAAACGGTGGCCCTTGTCCGAACCACCATTGCGGTCGTTGAGTCGGCCGTTGATGAGATTGTGCCGCTCGAGGACCGGCCGGCACTGCGCGAAGCAATTTTGCGTTACTCAAGAGAAATCGCCTTCTCGGCAGCAGAGGTTTATGCGCGCGCTGCCGAAACCCGCGGGGCTTGGGATGCCAGACTCGAAGCACTTGTTATCGATGCCCTGCTGCGCGATGAACTAGATGAGTCGGTGCTAGGCCGCATCACCGCACTTGGTTGGTCCGGTGGTACCGCGATGGTGGTAATCACCGGGCCGTCGCCCGCCGGTGATCCAGAAACCGCGCTTGTTGTACTACGGCGAGCTGCCGAAACCTATGGCATTGATTTGCTCACCGGGATTCATGGCACCACCTTGCTCGCGGTCGCCGGGCAACTAGCCGACCCGGCCAAAGCCGCCCGCCTCCTCGCCCCACACTTCGGAGCCGGCCCGGTGGTCTTTAGCAGTGCGGTAAATACCTTTGGCGAGGTACCACAAGCGGCCCGGGCCGCCCTATCGGGGCTGCGAGCGGCCCCCGGCTGGGCTGATGCTCCCCGCCCGGTCGCCACTTCGGAGTTACTCCCCGAACGCGCGCTGGCCGGTGACCACGAAGCCGCTGCGGAGTTGATCCGGCTCATTTACACCCCGCTAGCCTCCGACGCCGCCCTCCTGGCAACCGCAAGTAGTTACCTGGAGCAGACAACCTCACTCGAGGCCACCGCCCGCGCCTTGTTCATCCACCCTAATACCGTCAGATACCGACTGCGGCGAATTGCCGACCTAACCGGCTTTAGCCCAACCGATAACAGGGGTAACTACACTATTAGAATAGGTTTATCGCTAGGTCGACTTTTGTAGGATTCCTACAAGAATCGGTCTTCGACATTGGCGCAGCCAACAGCGCGAAAGTCAACGCTTTAACGAAAGGCTTACCCCGTGCTCGTCGTCGTCGCTCCCGGTCAAGGTGCCCAAACCCCCGGCTTCTTAGTGCCCTGGCTCGATGCCCCCGAGGTGCGTGAACGCCTTGAGTGGCTGAGTGCGGTTAGCGGGGTTGATCTCATCGCCCACGGCACCACCTCCGACGCCGAAACCATCCGCGATACGGCCATTGCCCAACCCCTTATCGTCGGCGCCGGCTTAGTAACCCTGCTCAGTTTGTTCCCTCACCCCTCAACCGGATTCACCCAGATTGGCGCCGGAGCGGGGCATTCCGTCGGTGAAATTACCGCCGCGGTTGGCGCCGGGGTGCTGTCCGCCGAGCAGGCCATGGTTTTCGTGCGTGAGCGCGGTAAGGCGATGGCGGCGGCGGCGGCGGTTACCGAAACCGGGATGTCCGCGGTACTTGGTGGCGACACCGAAGAAGTTCTTGCAAAAGCTAAGGCCCATGGCCTTACTCCGGCAAATATCAACAGCTCGGGCCAGATTGTCGTTGCCGGCACCATGGCACAACTTGCGGCATTTAGTGACGATGCTCCCGAAGGTTCGCGGGTCCGCCCCCTTGATGTTGCCGGGGCTTTCCATACGACCCATATGGCACCCGCCGTCGCGTTACTGCGCCGCTACGCCAAATCAATTTCCACCCATGACCCTAGGCTGAAATTACTTTCTAATGCTGACGGCCAAGTAATCCATGATGGCCGAGAAGTACTGCGCCGGCTGGTAACGCAGGTTAGTAACCCGGTGCGCTGGGATCTGTGCATGGAAACCATGGGCGACCTCGGTGTCACCGCGGTTATTGAGATTCCACCCGCTGGTACCTTGACCGGTTTAATCAAGCGCGCGCTGCCGAACGTACAAACTCTCGCGGTTAAAACCCCCGACGATCTCGAGGCGGCGTGGGCGCTCATCGCTGAGCACGGTTCGGTCTCCGCTATTAGTGCTCAACCAACTTGGCGCCTACTTATCGCACCCGTCAAAGG
>CAMDKJ010000031.1 GCA_945900705.1 Bifidobacterium breve
TCGGCTGCCTTTTGTAGGAGTTCGGCCACGTGTTGAGCGTTCTCGGGTAGCGCATCAGGGAAAAACGCCAAGGATGGCGTGAATTTGATGCCGGTCTGACGCCCGACTTCGGACCGGATAACCCCCTTCGCGGACTCAAGTGCGGCTGCTGTTTCGGTGCGCGCCTGATCATCACCGTAGACGGTATAAAACACCGAGGCTTCACGTAGATCTGTAGTAACCCGCACATCGGTAATCGTGGTAAAACCCAACCGCGGATCCTTAACCCGTTTTTCCAGACACTCCGCGACGATGACCTTGATTCGATCAGCCATCTTGCGTTGACGCGCCACGCTACTCATCTGTTCATCCCTTCACGGTGCCCACTATTACTTTCGTGGGATTTCGCGCATCTCAAAGGTCTCGATGATGTCATCAGACTTCAAGTCTTGATAAGTCCCGAGGTTGATACCACATTCAAAGCCCTCACGAACTTCGGTGACGTCATCCTTGAACCGCCGCAAAGTGGCAATTGACAGGTTGTCGGCAACTACTGAGCCGTCACGAACCAAGCGAGCTTTCGAGTTACGTCGAATTTCACCGGTCTTGACAATGCAGCCAACGATGGTGCCGAACTTAGATGACTTGAAGACCTCGCGGACCTCAGCCGTACCAAGCTGGGCCTCTTCGTACTCCGGCTTGAGCATGCCACGCAGTGCCGACTCAACTTCATCGATGGCTTGGTAGATGACGCTGTAGTAGCGCACATCGACACCCTCTTGTGATGCCAGTTCGGCAACCTTGCCTTCGGGACGCACATTGAAACCGATGATGACGGCCTTGGACGCACTCGCCAGCGTGACGTCGTTTTTGGTAATAGCACCAACACCGCGATGAATAACGCGCAGTGAGACTTCCTCTCCCACATCGATCTTGAGCAAAGCGTCTTCGAGTGCCTCGACCGAACCGGAGACGTCGCCCTTGATGATGAGGGTGAGCTCAGCAATTTCGCCCTTTTCAATCGACTCCAGGAAGTCCTCGAGGGATCGCTTTACGCGATTCTTCGCCAACATCGCGTTACGTTCACGGGCCTGCCTGGTCTGGGCAATCTGGCGCGCAATGCGATCCTCGGAGACGACCAAAAAGCTGTCGCCGGCACCCGGCACCGAAGTTAGACCAAGTACCTGTACCGGGAACGAAGGCCCGGCAATCTCAACGACATTGCCTTCATCATCGAGCATCGCTCGCACCCGACCGAAGGCATCGCCGGCAACGATTGAATCACCGGCGCGCAAGGTGCCACGCTGGACCAAGACTGTCGCGACCGGGCCGCGTCCGCGGTCAAGGTGCGCCTCGATGGCAACACCTTGTGCATCTTGATTCGGGTTCGCCCGCAGATCCAATGCCGCATCAGCGGTCAGCAATACTGCATCAAGTAGAGCTTCGAGTCCGGTACCCGCCTTCGCTGAAACGTCAACGAACATGGTGTCGCCACCGAATTCTTCTGCGACCAGGCCGTACTCGGTCAACTGAGTGCGCACCTTGAGCGGGTCAGCGCCTTCCTTGTCAACCTTGTTCACCGCGACCACAATCGGCACACCTGCTGCCTGCGCGTGATTTAGCGCTTCAATTGTCTGGGGCTTTACGCCGTCATCGGCCGCAACCACGAGAATAGAAATATCGGTTACCTGTGCACCACGCGCGCGCATCGCGGTGAACGCTTCGTGACCAGGTGTATCGATGAAGGTGATCTTGCGCTCACCATTAGCCGTCTGGGTGGCAACTTGGTAGGCGCCGATGTGCTGAGTGATACCACCGGCTTCGCCACCAATGACGTTGGTCTTGCGGATGGCATCGAGTAAGCGTGTTTTACCGTGGTCAACGTGACCCATGACCGTGACAACTGGTGGACGAATAACTAAATCCGCCTCAACGCCCTCATCCTCGCCAAACTCAAGATGGAAGGAGCCAAGCAATTCACGATCTTCATCTTCGGGTGAAACTACTTCGACGTTGTAGTTCAGTTCACTGCCAAGCAGGCGCAACGTGTCGTCATCGATGGACTGGGTGGCCGTAACCATCTCACCAAGTTCGATTAGTACCTTCACTAAATCAGCCGGCATCGCATCAATTTTGTCGGCGAAGTCGGTCAGGCTTGCTCCCCGAGGTAACCGGACGCTCTCGCCAGAACCCCGCGTGATGCGCACCCCACTAAGTGAGGGTGCTTGCATATTGTCAAACTCTTGACGCTTAGCGCGCTTGGATTTGCGCCCCCGCGAGGGCCGCCCACCCGGACGCCCAAATGCACCCGCGGTAGTGCCGCGACCACCCGCCCCTGGCCGACCGGGGAAACCACCGGGACCACCGGGGCCGCCAGGGCCACCGGGTCCGCCCGGACCCCCGGGGCCTCTGCCTGCCCCACCTGGAGCACCTGATCGACCGGCAAACCCACCGGGACCACCGGGACCACCGGGTCCATCGGGACCACCCGGACCCCGTGAAACAAACCCACCGGGACCACCGAGGCCACGACTCGGGCCCCCGGGGCCCCCGGGGCCGGTTGGCCGCCTACTTGGATAAGCCGCCGGCCTAGGTGCCCCCGGTACGCCACCTTCTGTCCCTGAACCTGTGGTCGGCGCACCGGTATTTGGCGCTGGGCGCCCCATACCGGTACTGGTGCCGAACGGGTTATTACCGGGGCGTGGTGCGGGTGCTCGGCCCATGCCGGTACTGCCACCGAAAGGATTATTGCCCGGACGTGGGCCAGCTGGGCGCGGAGTACCGGGCTGTGGTCCAACGGGTCGTCCCGCGGGAATAGCGGCGGCAACTTCGGTGGCAGCAGCGGCCACTACCGGAGCTGGTGCTTCAACCGCCGCCGGAGGCGCTGGCGGTGGGGTCTCGATAGTCGGGGCTCCATCCGCAGCCGGTGCTACCGGTGCCTGCCCTTCTTGGTCGGCCGGGGGCGCGGTGGACTTCTTCGCGGTGGACTTCTTCGCGGTGGCCTTTTTAACGGGAGCTTCGCTGGGTGCGGGGGCCGGCATCGCCTCTTTGAGCTTGCGCACCACCGGAGCTTCGACCGTGGACGACGCCGACTTTACGAATTCTCCAAGTTCTTGGAGTTTGGCGAGAACAACCTTGCTCTCAACCCCGAGCTCTTTTGCGAGCTCATGTACCCGAACCTTCGACACAATTCTCCTGTCTTGGTCCGGGCCTTGCTCCGGACCGTCAGTGCGTAGGACGCCTCATTGCAGCGTCATTTCTTTGAACTCATTTCGAACGCGGTAATTTCGAACGCGTTCATTTGGTGAAAGTCCTCATCACAAACTCCCGAACTCTTCGTGGCACATCCGCGGCGGTTGCCTTGGACACTCTTAACTCCCCTTCAAACTGGGCTCAAGGCCCGCGCGCAACGCCGTACAGTCCAATGGACCGGACACCCGTAGCGCACGTACCCAAGCCCGTCGCGATGTCGCGGCGTCAAAACAGGCCACCGTTGGGTGGATGTAAGCGCCCCGACCCGGCAAGTGAGCGCGTGGGTCGGGTAAACACTGCCCGTCTTCCGCGACCACCCGAAGGAGATCGGACGAGGCGGCGCGACCACGGCAGCCGATACAGGTTCGTACCGGGCCGGGCGAACCGCCAAGTGCAGACTCTAGCGCCCCACCAAGGTGATCCGCTGCCACCTCGGGTTCACTCGGGGTCAATCGATCCGACTTCTGCCTTGGCGACGGCCTCCTCAGGGGCGGCATCCGAGCGAATATCGATGCGCCAACCGGTGAGTCGGGCCGCCAATCGGGCATTTTGCCCCTCGCGGCCGATGGCCAGCGAAAGTTGATAATCTGGCACCGTAACCCGGGCGGAGCGGGCCACCGGGTCCACGATGACCACCCCCAAGACGCGGGCCGGCGAGAGGGCGTGGGCGATCATTTCGGCTGGATCCTCGCTGAAATCGACGATATCCATCTTTTCGCCGCCAAGTTCAGACATCACCTGACGCACCCGCTGGCCCAACGGCCCAATACACGAGCCCTTCGCATTTACCCCGGGCACCGTTGAGAAAACGGCGATTTTCGTTCGGTGCCCAGCTTCTCGGGCCACCGCCGCGATCTGCACCGTACCGTCGGCAATCTCTGGAACTTCCAGGGCAAATAGCGCTCGAACCAAATTTGGGTGGGTGCGTGACACCGTGACCTGCGGGCCTTTGAAACCTTTTCGGACCGCGGTAACCAAGCACTTAAAGCGCACACCATGGGGGTACGACTCCCCCGGCGACTGCTCTTCAGGCGGCAAATTTGCCTCTACTTTGCCGATGTCAATTCGCACCATTTTTGGGTTGCTAGTTTGCTGAACAACTCCGGACACCAAATCACCCTCGCGCCCGGTGAATTCAATTAGGGTGACGTCGTCCTCGGCCTCACGTAACCGGGTTAGCAAAACCTGTCGCGCGGTGGTCGCCGCTATACGACCAAAGCCCTCGGGGGTGTCGTCATATTCGCGAATCACATTGCCTTCGTCATCGCGTTCAGTCGCCATCACTACGACATGGCCGGTCTTACGATCGACCGAAACCCGCGCACGCTCCGCAGCACCCACGGTGTGCATGTACGCAACGTGTAGCGCCTGCTCAATTGTCTCGACCACCACATCAAGTGATAGGTCTTTTTCGCGCACCAACGCCTTGAGCGCACTTACATCAATATCCATGGTTATCCCTCAATCCGTTTCGGAAACCGTAGAAGTAAATTCAACTTGCACCAGGCCCCTGGCGATGTCGGTGAGGGCAATGCCCACCGGCTCATTCCCAGATGTTTGCAGAATTACCTCGGTATCGGTTACCTCAATAATTCGGCCCACAACTATGGACTTATCCTTCAGGTGAACTTCGACATTGCGTTTGGCTGCACGCCGCCAGTGCTTTTGCTCGGTTAAGGGCCGATCTACCCCAGGTGAAGTTACTTCGAGCACAAAAGTGCCAACGAATTCATCCGCTAGCGGCGGAGTATCAAAGAGTTCGGAAATTTTTCGGCTCACCTCGGCAACGCGGTCAAGGTCAACGCCCCCATCGCGATCAACAATTACGCGGACGATCTCGCGTCTACCGGCCTGCTGAACGTGCACATCTTCAACGTCAACACCAGTTTCAACGAGAGCGGAACGAATCCCCTCAAGCAAGACATTTGCTGACGCGACCATTGCGCCTCCTGCCCGGGAAAGTGCTGATTCTGTTTGGTGGACCAATTATTTGTGTTGCTGGCCGTACTCTACCCACCCACCTGCCACAGTTGTACCTGTGCCGCTGACTGGTCAACCACGCCCGCCCTTAACCCGGCGCCAATTACTGGCCCGCTCAACGGGATTGGCCGGAGTTTTTGCCGGTGCCGGAGTCTTGAGCGCCTGCGGTAGTGGCGCCACGACCGCCGGCGCCACGGCCGCCGGTGACACGACCGCCGGTGGTTCGGGTGCGGGTGGTTCGGGTGCCAGCCCGGTCGCAACCGGCGCCCAGATAAATATCGCCGTGGCCACTTCAGAACGGGCGCTGATTGCCCTTTACACGGCAACAATCAGCGCTTTTGCCCAATTGGCGCCGAGCCTTGAACCGCTATTGCGACAACATGAGGAGCATTTGGCCGCCACCGGTGTGGAGGTGCCAGATCCACCGGCTAAAAATCCACCAAGTGATTTGTCGGCGGCTATCGCCGCTCTGCGTCAGGCCGAGCTAATAGCAGCTCTTGAACGTCGAGAGTCATGCCTGCTCGCAAGTGAACCGGATTTTGTCCGCACCTTAACTTTCATTGCGGCCTCCGAAGCCTCACATGTCGCTGCACTAAAGACGGTTGGACGAAACCAGTGAATAACCAGGAAGCACTTGCCGCGGCGGTATCCGGTGAGGATGCCGCGATTTACGCGTATGGGGTCATTGGCGCATTACTAAATGCCGGCGCGCGTCGGCGGGCCCTCGAAGCGCTACGCGCCCATCAATCTTGGCGGGACCGAATGGCTCACCTAATGCCCGGTGATACCGCGCCCGCTCCGGGCATCGCGTACGACTTTCCCATGCAAGTAATCGATGCAGGCACCACTAGAGCACTGGCTCAACTTGTTGAAAATCGCCTAGTTGTGGTTTATGCGGATCTTGCCGCCACTTGCGAAGGCGAGCAGCGCGCTGACGCCGTGCTGGCAGCAAGTGAATGCGCGACTCGTGCTGTTATTTGGGGTGCTCCCTCCCAAGCATTTCCGCACGACGCCTCCTTAACTTAGCTACCTGCTGGTCAATACCTCCCAGCCGAGCCGAATAATCAATAGCGCAACTACCACTAGAAATACGGCTCGGACAAACCCGCTACCCCGATTGATAGCGGTGCGCGCGCCAATCAATGCGCCGATCAGGTTACATATACCCATCACCAACCCAAGTAGCCAGATAACTGACCCGGTGATCCCGAAGACAATCAGCGCAGCGGCATTAGTGCCCACGTTCACAATTTTTGCAGTTGCCGAGGCCTGCAGAAACGAATATCCGAGAACACTCACTAGCAAAATTAATAAGAAGGAGCCGGTGCCCGGGCCAAAGAGGCCGTCATACCCGCCGATGAGAAATCCAGCTATCACCGCGATCACATAGTGCCGATGCTGCCCTTGCCAGCGCAGAGCCTGCACCTGACCTAATTGCGGGCGCAGCAAAGTCCAAAACCAAACAAAAATCAATAACACCAAGATCACCGGTCGAAACGTGCCCGGTGGGATCCGACTGGCAAATGATGCGCCGATACCGGAGCCGATAAAAGCCGCAACGGACATCGGTAATGCGGTTCGCAGGTCAGGCTTGACCTGCTTTAGGTAGGTCCAGGCCGCCCCGCTGGTGCCGATAATGCTGGATAACTTGTTGGTGCCCAAAGCTGTTGCTGGTTCGGTAGCCGGAAGCGTAATCAACAGCGCCGGCAATTGCAGGAGGCCCCCGCCCCCGCTGATTGCATCAACCCAACCGGCAGCGGCCGCCGCCACGCACAATAAAATTATCGTGAATAAATCCAGCCCGGCGACTTCAATGGCGAAGATGTCCACTTCGAAAAATCAGACTGATCGCCACTGGCGCACGATGCCAAGTACATCTTTGAGTTCATTAGCAACAGCATCCGGTACCGCGTCACCTTCAGGGACCTGTTCTTTTGGCACGCGAGAATGCGGAATCCAAATTGCGCGCATCCCAACTTGTTGCGCCCCAAAGATGTCGTCCCATAGGCGATCGCCGACGAATGCGCAGTGTTCCGGTTTCACACCTAGTTCACCCGCAATAAGCCTGAAGGCGTCAAGATGGGGCTTCGCTACCGGCATCTCGCTGGTGTAGCACGCTGCATCAATTAACTCTGACAAATTATCGCGCTCGAATACTTCCTGGTGATGGGTCCGCGGCCACAAAGTGTTACTCAAAACACCAATAAGCAGGCCATCGGCTCGCAACTGCTGAAGTAACTCGCGCGCCTGCGGATCAGCCAAGGTATGGGGGGCCCAAAAATCTAAGTACGTAGCTAAGGCATTTAGATGAGTAGCTGAACCGGTGTCGATTCCCAGATTTATGAAAATACTTTCGAGCGCCCCGGTACTAGTTTCACCGCCGGACTCCCGCTGCAATCGCCAGCGCTGAACTTCAGCATCAAGGAGCTGCTGTGCCAGTGCGCCCGCATGGACCGGATCGTAGACTTCTGCATAGGCGTACCACTGCGAGTAGAGGTCGATGTCGTGCCATGGCGTGAGTGTGCCGCCCCAATCGAAGATAACCGCATCGATCGACACTTAGTGCTCGCAAACAGCCAAGAGCGCTGATACGGCGTCGGCAATGGGAATATCGGTGCGCTCACCCGTGCGACGATCCTTTACCTCAATAAATCCCTCGACCAGGCGTTTACCAACTACCACGATCGTGGGCACCCCGATGAGTTCAGAATCATTGAACTTCACCCCGGGGGAAACGGCGCGACGATCGTCATAAAGCACCCGAACTCCCGCAGCCTCAAGTTGGCCTGCCAGTAACTCGGCCGCCGCAAATGGGGCGTCGTCCTTGCCCGTGGCAATTAGGTGAATATCAGCCGGAGCGACCTCGCGTGGCCAAATTAGGCCCTTGTCATCATGTGACTGTTCGGCGACCGCCGCAACTGCACGTGAAACGCCGATGCCATAGGAGCCCATGGTGACGGTCACTAACTCACCCTTTTCGTCGAGCACTTTAAGGCCCAGAGCCTGCGCGTATTTGCGCCCGAGTTGGAAAATGTGGCCGATTTCAATACCTCGGGCAATCTCTAGGCCCTGCCCGCACTTTGGGCAACTATCGCCTTCGAGTACTTCGGCGACCTCGATAACACCATCAGCGGTGAAGTCACGCCCGGCAACTAGGTCATATACATGTGACCCACTCACATCAGCCCCGGTAATCCATCTCGTGCCCGTTACCACCCTCGGGTCGACTAAGTACTTGATGCCGGATGAATTTGCCGTGCCTAAGGCTCCCGGACCGATATAGCCCTTCATCAATGTCGGGTACTTCATGAAATCAGGCTCTTCGAAAGGTCGCGGTACTGAAGGTTGCAACACCGCCTCAAGGCGTTTCATGTCAACTTCGCGATTACCAGGCAGCCCAACCGCGAGCGGCGTCTCACTGCCATCAGGAGCTTTGACCATGAAAACAATGTTCTTCAAGGTGTCAGCTGCCGTCCAGGCTCGATCGCTGCGAACCAAGTCACTTCGCTCATTCGAGTGGTCGACCAAAGCTGCGATGGTGGGGGTGTTTGGTGTTTGCTCGGCGTGTGCCACCGGCACCAACGCGTGATCTAGGGCAGCGGGTGCGGGCGTGATAACCGCCTCAACGTTGGCCGCATAATCACACGTGGAACAGCGAACAAATGAATCTTCACCTACTTCGGTCGGCGCTAAGAATTCTTCGCTAGCTGACCCGCCCATGGCTCCTGACATTGCTGACACGATGACAAATTCAAGACCCAGGCGAGTGAAAGTATCTACATAAGCATCACGATGCCGTTGATATGAATGCTCAAGGCCCGCATCATCAATATCGAATGAATAAGAATCCTTCATCACGAACTCACGGCCGCGCAAAATGCCGGCCCGGGGGCGAGCTTCGTCACGAAACTTTGTCTGGATCTGATAAATCACGAGCGGCAGATCCTTGTATGAGGAGTACTCCCCCTTGACAAGCAAGGTGAACATTTCTTCATGGGTTGGCCCCAGCAGGTAATCTCCACCTCGCCGATCTTGAAGCCGGAACAAGGTATCGCCGTACTCGGTCCAGCGGCCGGTGAGCTCATATGGTTCGCGCGGAAGCAGCGAAGGAAAGTGCACCTCTTGGAAGCCCGCGCGATTCATTTCGTCGCGGACGATGTTCTCAATATTGCGGTAGACCAAATACCCAAGGGGCAACCAAGAAAAAACACCAGGGGCAACCCTCCGAACATATCCAGCGCGCACCAGCAGTCGGTGACTTGGTACCTCGGCGTCAGCCGGATCCTCGCGCAGGGTCCGAAGGAACAGTGTTGACATTCGCAGCATCGCTAAACCCTATCGGCAGCCCATCGCGCTGATCAGAAGAGTACGGTGGCGAAGGTTTCAGATTGGGTGAAGCCCACACGGGCATAGGCCTTACGCGCAGCAAAATTGAAGTCATTGACATAAAGTGAAATATTCGGAGCGATTCTTGCTTGGGCGATATTGACGACCGCGGCCATACCTGGTGCGGCCAACCCGCGACCCCGATACGCCGGCGCCACCCAAACCCCTTGCACCTGGCAGGCTGAACTTGTGGATGAACCAATCTCAGCTTTGAAGATCACCTCGCCATTATCTATTCGGGCAATCGCATGACCTGAGTGAATAATTTCGGCAATTCGAGCGCGATAGGCGCCGGCCACTCCACCTACTACCGGCGAAATACCAACCTCGTCAGTGAACATTTCAACGCAGGCCGGAACAAGCAGGTCAAGTTCACTTAACTCCACCAGCCGCACCCGGTCGTCCGCGACAACTAATGGCGGCGAATCAAGAGTCAAGAATGGTTGATTAGTGCGGACTTCACGGGCCGGACCCCAAGCCGGTTCAAGTAGTCGCCAAAGATCTCGGACTTCTTCGGCTGGTCCCACAAATGAAGAGCATCGGCGCGGTAGTGGGCGTAGGCGATCAGCAAATGCGGCCCTCGACGCGGGTGTCGTCGCAATCGGAACTAGGTTTGCGCCCACATAGACCAAGGAATGCAAGCTATCCGCGGTAAAGTAACCCCAGAGGTCACCACCGAGGCGCCAAGGATCAGTACCGGCAATATGGACTCGAGAGTCAACAAAGCAGTTGACCACGCGATCTTGAGCCAGCAGAGTCTGCACTTGGGCAAGATCACTTGACCCAATACCCCGAACCACCCCGGTCATTACGTTTTCGATTGTCATGCGGCTAGCCAGCTACGCAGTAATAACGATTGGGTCGCCGGAAACATCACCCATCTGTTCCGCCAACTTAAGAGCTTCCTCGATCAAGGTTTCGACGATCTGGGATTCGGGGACAGTCTTGATTACTTCACCGCGCACGAAAATCTGACCTTTGCCATTACCCGACGCAACTCCAAGGTCAGCCTCGCGAGCTTCACCCGGCCCGTTGACAACGCAACCCATAACAGCGACGCGCAGGGGGACGTCTAACCCTTCTAGTCCCGCGGTCACCTGCTCAGCCAAGGTGTAAACATCAACTTGTGCCCGCCCACATGATGGGCAAGAAACAATTTCCAAACCACGTTGGCGCAGATTCAGCGACTCCAGAATTTGATTTCCGACTTTAACTTCATCAACAGGCGGTGCCGAAAGTGAAACTCGGATGGTGTCGCCGATCCCGCGGCTTAGGAGCGCGCCGAAAGCCACTGCGGATTTGATGGTGCCTTGGAAAGTTGGCCCGGCTTCGGTTACCCCAAGGTGCAATGGGTAGTCGCATTGCGCGGCTAGCTGGATGTATGCCTCAACCATGATTACCGGATCGTGATGTTTAACCGAAATCTTGATATCGCCGAAACCGTGCTCCTCAAATAACGATGCCTCCCAAAGGGCGGATTCAACAAGGGCTTCAGGTGTTGCTTTGCCATACTTCTTCAGTAGCCGAGGATCAAGGGAGCCGGCATTGACTCCGATCCGAATCGGGATACCAAGGTCACCGGCGGCCCGCGCGATTTCGGCCACTTTGTCATCGAAGGCTTTGATGTTGCCGGGATTCACTCGCACCCCAGCACAACCAGCATCGAGTGCGGCAAAAACATATTTGGGTTGGAAGTGAATATCTGCGATGACCGGGATACCAGATTTGCGCGCGATCTCAGGTAACGCATCAGCGTCGTCTTGGCTCGGCACCGCGACCCTAACTACCTGACACCCCGAGGCAGTGAGTTCAGCTATCTGCTGCAAAGTGGCATCCACATCAGCCGTCACGGTCGTGCACATTGACTGCACGCTGATCGGGGCATCACCACCGACGGCCACCGGATGGGTGGGGTGTTTCAGCAGGATTTGCCGGGTTTTACGCCGGGGGGCGAGTACCTGGGGCGGCGGCAGCGGAATCCCTAGATCAATGCTCACCGGCCTAGTATCCCTGACTTCGGGCCCGGGCGCACGCAGCCACGTGGGCTACTACCCCGATTGGACCGCCAAAAGCAAAGCAATGAGCGAAATTGGTAGCCCAAAGTCACTAATTAAAATCAGTGAGTTACCGGGTTTGAAGTTCTTTTCGACCGCCATCTGCTTCACATGCTGCACGCCCGCAAGAACCAAGAAAACGATAACCGGGACACTAATTACTAACCAGGCTTCGGGCCCACGAACCATCGCGAGCAATCCGGCGATACCAATACCCCAACAGACAAACCCGATTTCATACTGGAAGCCATTAGTAACCCAACCGATATTCTTCGCGGTGCTCTTGGCGAATACCGTGTGCATAAAACCGCTCACGATGAACTGGATACCTACCGGCAAAAAAAGCAACCAGCGCATTGCCGAATCGGCAAAATCATCAGTTTCGAGACTTCCTGGTGGCGCCCAACCTAGGAGTGCGAACACCCACGCCAACACCAGCACTAGCGGAATAATGAGTACGCCCACCAGTGAAGGTTACCACCCTGGGTGCGCACGTTTTGGTCGTCAAAACCCCCGAAAATGGGGTTTTCACGACAATAACGTGCGCACTCACGAAAGTCTCCTGCGGGCAGGGCGTCAACCCAAACTGATTGGCTTAATTAGATCCGCCCAAATCACAATTACGCCCATACCTACCAAGGCGGCAGCCACCACATAGGCGACCGGCAGCAAACGAGCAATATCAACAGGTCCAGGATCTGAGCGGCCTCTGACTTTTGCGATCCACCTGCGCACCCCCTCGTACATGGCACCGGCAACATGGCCACCGTCCAGGGGCAATACCGGCAACAGGTTAAATAAAAATAGGAAGAGATTCAATGAGGCTGCGAGGCCTAAGAAGGTAGCGGCCTTTGCCATTAATGGTTCATCCATGGCGGCAATCTCACCACCAAGTCGGCTAACTCCCACCACGCTGACCGGGCTATCTATAGCGCGCTCGCCACCACCGATCAAGGTGTCTTTGACTAATTCATAAAGGCGAACAGGAAGTGAGATCAAGGCTTTCACGGACGCAGCCGTGATATCCCACATATAACCGGGCACGGTTGTCCA
>CAMDKJ010000032.1 GCA_945900705.1 Bifidobacterium breve
GGGCACGCCTACGCGCGCACCTTCCCCAATAGGTTGCGAGCGATGGTCATGGATGGCAGCCTGCCGGCGGCCGAGACAACATATGGGCTTGCTACGTCTTTTCCAGCGAACGCCTGGGTGTCCCTGCAACTGTTCCCGGCTTTGGCGGCCCCAGCGGCGGCCCGCAAAATGACGGTGATCGAGGAGTATCTAAATGGCAAAGTGGTGGCCTTTCCCGATGGTACCGAGTTGACCCGGTGGGATTGGGCGGAGCAATTTCGCTCACTCCTGGGCTCGCAGAGCCAGTACCCGACCGCGGTGGCATTCGTCAACAACCTCTACGCGGGTATCACCGCGACTTCTCCGGCCGAGCGCGCGAAGGGACTCGAGGTAGCCGCAATGATTTCTGAATCACAGCGGGTGCTCCTTGAGGAGCAAGCGGTGAAAACGAATGCTATTTTTGTGTTCGTCGAATGCTCCGACCTGCACGATCGTGTAACACCTTCGGAGCTCGCCGCCGCCTCAGAATCTATCGAGCGAAACTACGGTACGGCTCGGCCCTATTCCATGGGGTTGAGTGCTGCGTGCTTTGGGCTCCCCCCTGGTGACTTATCGCCGGCTATCCCCAGTGGCTCCAGCATGATCGCGCTGAAGACACCTCCGGTGTTCGTGCTGTCCTCCGGTGATACGGCTACCCCTTGGATTTGGGGGCGCAACTTGGCGAACACTTTCGTCGGGTCAAGCACGATCACCTACGAAAGCACCCAGCATGTCGATTACCTATTCACCCCATCGGAGTGTGTTAACGCAGCGGTGACCGATTACCTGATCACGCTCAAACTGCCACCCCGACATCGCCAATGCACGTATTCACCCGGTGGGCCAGTCGCGCTGCGCTAGCGCGAGGCTGGGCAGGCCCCCTTCACTTTCGATGTCAGTAATGCAGTGCCCGGATCAAGTTGGTGGTAGTTGCGGGTTGAGAACGGCAAACATTTCGCGAACATTCTTTATGTAACTTGATGCAGCCTGGTTGCCTGGTGTGGTCGTGTCGCCCACTTCTGCGCGTAGTTCAGGGTTCAGGGCGCGTGGACAGGGGGCATCCCATCTCCCTAAAAATTCGCGAAAGACGCCTTAATACAAGAGGTTCCTATTTTGATGGAAATATGCCCTTAAGTGAACAATTCTTATTAGACTCGCCTTATACGAAAATCGGTCGAAGGGATAAGGAATAATGAAGAGAGTTTCAGCAGGTCTAGCTGTTAGTGCACTCGCACTTGGATCCATGGCCGTGACAACAAGCGTTGCGCAGGCTTATGACAAAGCCGCATTCGGCTTCGCTGCATCACATTTTCTGAACGCAAAGGATCTGCCCAAGGAATTTGCATCGAAGCCTGGGGCGACCATTGCAATTGGAGATTTGATGGGTGAGGGATCTTTTTTATGTGCTAGCCCGGGGCCCGACGACGGCTCGATCCCTAATAGCTTTAATCTCGCGCCATCTGTTCTCAATGCGAATGTGTCATATAACGAAATAAATAAGAACGTTGATCTGTACATTAACGTTGATCAATACCGCAGTAATACTGCAGCCGAAAAAGCATTTGCCAAAGTCGGCAAGGACCTCAAAAAGTGCGATGGAAGTTACTCGGGTACATCCACTGACGGAAATGGCATTTCATTTCCATACACAACAGCTGTTACATCAGGGAAAACTCCTGCGGTCACGGTGGCTGGCGTCGAGTCGGTCTACACCAACCAGAACGTTAATAATGCTGCTGTGGGAAATCCAGATTCCTATTTAAGTGACACCTTTACAATTTTCACTCTGTTAAATGACGTCATTATTTCAACTCAGGCTTCAACGCAGACTGCTGTGGATCTGACACCTGCTCAAAAAAAGGCGCTCGAACAGGTCGCTAACCGAATGGTGACCACCTGGGCAAGTTAAAGGGCCAAGGGTCCCGTAACGGCGCCCCAAAGTTCAGTGGTTGTTTTTTCAGGAAGTGTGATTTCAATTGCTCGTCGAGCCGATGCCGCGAACCCCCGGAGTGAACCAAGTGTTAATTGGCAGATCAGCGCCCTGACCTATGTTGAGATCTTCGACGGAGAGAATCACGGCCACGCGTTTGCCTACTTGCTCACCTTGCTGAAGAAGATAAGGACCGATCGAAAACCGTCCACAGACTTGAGGAAATCACTGTTGTGTAGCACCTCCAAGATCCGCAAGTTAGGCGGCGAGTGCGGATTTGCTTGGGCTTCTTCCACCGGTTCGTTTGGATTGGTGTCACGGTTCAATACCGGGGTCACTGCTTCCGGCTATTGGAGAGGTTCATCAAATGTCGAGCATTGCAAAGGCACCGTGGCAGGTGGCGTTCTCCGCCTGCAGCGCCATCGTCGCGGGAATCGCGTACGCCTCAAATGCCTTGATTCAGATCGCTTACTCTGGTGACTTCGCGGCTATCGATACTCGAATTAACGAGTACCAGGCCGTTTCAGGGCTCGAGTCCGCATCGAGTGTGGAGATCCACGAGTGGATGGCGCTCGCCACTTCCGTCTTCGCCGTTGTTGCAGCGGTATTCATTCTTCTCGGCATCCTCCTGTGGCAGGGGGCACTTCGTCCGGGCGTACGACTAACCCTGACCATCACCGCGCTGATCGCCTTCATCGGGTCATTCATCCCGCTCCTCTCTGCAGGCCCGGCATCCGCAATTCAGGAAGACACTGTCCTTTTCATGATCGTGGTTCAGGGCGCCGCGCTCATAAGCGCCCTACTGCTGTGGTCACGCCCCGTGAAGAGCTGGATTGCTGAGCCGGTGAGCTAAAGCAATTGCAACCGCCGCCGCAATCATCCACGCGACGAGATAGCAGAACGCGGCGGTCGGTGACACTAAGGTCCAGATGAGGCCGGCTATCGCGGAGGCGACGAGATTGCCGAACGATTGGACAGCGGCTAGTAGCCCGAACGCTGACCCGCGGATCTCGTCGGGGGCCTCTGCCGCGACAGCAGCATGCTCGGCGGTTTCGACAAATCCGATGGCGACACCTGCAAGCAGGAACGGCACCAATAAGAACCAAATGTTGGTGGTGTTGGTCGCGAACCCTAGATAGGCGAAAGCGAACATCGCCACCCCGATTAGTAGCACCCGTTGAGGTCCGCCTTTGCCCAATCGATCCGATAGGCGGCCGGCCGGAAATGATGCGAGCGTGGCCGTGAGGTTGTAGCCGGCATATAAGAGGAGTGCAAGCATCGTTGCGCGATCAAGCCCAAGATCAGCGGTGAGTTGCTCGGTGGCTCGCAAGATAAGCAAGGTGGCAGCGACATTTCCGACTTCGAAGAACGTAACCCCGACCATCAGTCGACCGAGTCGACCCTTAAGTACCGGCCGTACCTGGAAGCGTAATTTCCGTCGAGGTCGATCGGCCAGTTTTGGAGCCTTGCGGATTGCGTAGAGGATCGCGACCACAGCAAGTAGTCCAGGGATAACGCTCAAAGTGATGGCCCACCGGGTGCCCACCCAGGCGACTAGCAGCAGTGCGAGCAGCGGGCCACCGACGGCGCCGGCGTTATCCATTGCTCGTTCGAATCCGAAGGCGCGCCCGTAGGCACTGGGGTGGACGACGTCGGCGAGGAGTGCATTTCGAGATGGGCCGCGAATCCCGCGGGCGGCCCACGCCCCCGCACGAAGTGTGGCAACCTGCGCGACCGAAGTGGCGCCACCGATGGCCGCGGACAAAACAGCAGTAATGGTGTAGCCGGCGACGGCGGTGGTGCGCCTGCGGTTCGGATCATCACCGAGTGGGCCGCCGGCAAATTTCGCAGCACCACTCAGGGCATCGGCGATGCCTTCTACTAGACCGAGCGCGGCGGCGGGTGCTCCGAGAGTCACAGTGAGGAGCGAAGGAAGTAGTGAGGTCGGAATCTCGTGACCGAGGTCTGAAAGGAATGATGCCGTGCCGATGCCGCGAACCCCCGGAGTGAACCAAGTGTTCACTGGCAGATCAGCGCCCGGTCTTATGTCGCGATCTTCGGTGGGCACTTAGGCATCCTCTCGCACCGACTCCAAATCTTTGTGGTGTTGTTTCCGCGGGAGTGCATCGACCACGATAGCGAGAACCACCGAGACGGTCGCGGCCGCGAAGAGTTCTTTGTAGGCGACACCGAAGTTGGTGAGCATGAAAGCTGTTACGTAGCCCACGCCTGCTTGCGTCACCGCAAAGACCACGGTGGCGGTTCCCCAGATTGCTCGATGCTTAAGGGGGTCACCCTGGGCTAATTCTTGAGAGAGACCCAAAAAGATCGAAATAATTCCAGGCAAGCAAAGCCCTGCGAGGAAACATGAGAGTCCGACTCCGAAGTACGAAAACGACAGCAGAAACATCGCGGCATTTGCCGCTAACAAGATGGGCATGGCGATGCGTTGCGTGCTGTGGATCCCAAGGCGGTGAGCTAGATACGCGAACAAGAATGGTCCGATTAGTGCACCGGCTGCATAGACCAAAAAGAACTGGGCCGCCACCCCGGGGGACATTTGCAAATTTTGCTCAAGGTAGGGGACGAGAAAAACCATGTGTGTCACCACACCTACAGCAACGAGGCCGTATTCGAGCCATAGGCGGTAAGCGGAGCGTGGCGCCTTGGTTTTAGCAGGTTTGACGTCCGGTGCCTTAGGTGATGGTGGCCATAGCCGCCAAGTCAGTGCGGTGATGACTAGGCAGATAAAGCCCACTCCCAACCACACCGTCGTTGGTCCTTGTGTTAGTAACAGTGGTACCAAGGTGCTGGCAACGAGGACGCCAATTGCAAGGCCGTATAAGGACATCTGGCCGATGACACCTCGCCGCTCTGGTGCGACGTAAGCAAGGACCGTTGGCGAAGCGAGGACCATGATGACGCCGCCAGCGATCCCCGATACGAGTCGCCAAAAGAAGAACCAGAAGAAAGGCAGTGATTCACTAAAGCAAAGCAAGAATGAAAGTGATACGGCGATCATCATGATTCGCAGGAGCATGATAGTTGGCACTCGCTGGGCGAGCCATTTTGCGACCAGAGCACCGAGCACATAACCGATGAGGTTTGCATCTGCTAGGTAGGCTGCGGCCCCATCGGTGAACCAGCCGGACTCAACTAGGGCAGCCTGCAGGGGATCGAACGCCAAACGCGCGAGCCCGATTCCAATGAGACTTGACCCCATGGCGGCCAAGGTCCACTTACGTTCAGGTGTGAAGAGTGAATTGCTCAACTTTCTCCATTCGCAAAAAGACATCGGGCCGCCAAAGGATATGGTGCCAAAGGCGTCAGCCTAGTAGTGGATACCGGTTCAGTCCTATACATTTCGAAAAACTTCAGCACCAACCTGGGCTGTGATTCATCCGGCTAGGGTAGTTACGGAGCCTTAATATTGGTGCGCAGCAGCACGGTGTTATCGAGTTCGAGGTTGCTGCCCCAGATGAGTTTGGCGGCTGAATTCCAGGTGACCAATGCGTAGCCTTCTTTAACCCCAACCTGGGCAGCGGTGTAGACCGTTGCGTTCGTCCAGCCCGCGGTCGAAGCGCCGTACTTTGACCAATTGGCCGGTGCAGTGATACTCGATGATTTGCAATCGACGGCGGGGTTGCTCGAGGTGACGCACGAAGGATTCAACGGCGCCTTGCTTAACACGAGAGCCTGCCAGGCAGCGTTCGTCACCGTGATGATTTTTCCGGTTTTGTTATCACGAACTTGCGCGATGATGCCGCCATCACCTATTTGTTGGCGGTCTGTACCGATGTACTCAAGGCCCGAGGCATTTTCGGTGTAGTCCTTGGCCATGAGGCCGATAGTGAGTGGGTAGCTGGCGGTAAAAGTAATTTTCTCTGCGTTAAAGGAGCGTTCGGTGGTGAGTGGAACCGAATCCTCACCGACTTTCTTCCCGTTTGCGTAAAGGGCGAACCAGTTGTCGGCCCAGACCTCGGCCGTGAAAGTGGACGTTTTCGCCCCGGGTTGCCCGGCGACAGCCGATGTGGTTGCCAGTGTGGTTGCAGCAACAAGGGCAAGACCCAAGGCGACCGCGGATCTAAGCACGGGAGAGCGCTTGGCTTTGAAGGAGCGAGAAAACATTTCAGGCCTTTCGAGCATAGGTTTGGGTGGATTCACTGCCGCTTGGGTCGGTGAACGTCATGCTCACCGACTGCAAGGTTGCCGTGTAGTCGATTCGGTACCGGGCTCCACCCAATGTGTAAGCGAGGGCGAACTTTGAGGTGCCGCTTCGAGCGAACTCGGTGATCTGGGCGCCACGTAGTGGCTCTCCGGCGGGGCGATAGGGATTGGCTACCGGTTGTGGGTCGACCTGACCTTCCTTCACGGTCACCACACCGCGCATTCCGCCGTTGGCGTATGGGTACGTGGTGGTGCCGTGGTAGTGGTACTTGCCCTTGTATGTGTGGCCGTTGTACTCGTCCAACTTTGCAACCGGCTTGCCATTTGGTTCGAGTGAACCGTAGAGCGGGTAGCCATCTAGGGCGTAGGCGATAGGCGTGGTCGCTCCCACTGTTTTCGAAAGATGCAAGGGGGCGGTGTGGTAGTGATAGTCGTCAGCGCGCCCGCAGTGGCCGCCCCACTCATCAAGCTCGCCGATTAGATAAGAATCCTCGCCCCGATTATTAAGAGCATTGAAGATTGGGACTCCGTCGACAGCCAGGGCTATGGCACCCCGAAAGAGGTTAGTTTTCGCCGAGATGGGCGTGGCTGCGAGTTTTGGGGTTACGGGGATCTGCCAAGAGTTTGACCCCGTGTAGGGCTGCGGCACAGGCACTTGCTGCTGCCAGTTTGTAATGCCAACCATCATGTTGTGCGGTGGGAGCCCGGTGCTTTCCACCAAGTAGTACTTCCCCGACTTCAAGGTCTTCACCGAAGATGCGAAGGCGCTGAATCCCGGGAGCTTGACCACTGTTCCAGACGCCGCCGCTTCTTGCGCCGTGACGAGTGAACCGGTTACGGCGGCACCGAATCCAAGGGCCATGCCCTGTAGCAAGGTGCGCCGGGTTAAGCACGATGGGTGCGCCGGCTCGTGTGGATGAAGGTGTTCGTTCCAGTTGCTAGCGCTGGTAGGTGACATCACGAACCGCCTTTTCTAGAGTTAGGTCGGAAATCGCCGCGAGAAGTGAATCTCTCGTAACAGCGGCTGGCAACCCACCCTACCCAGGCCGGTGCCGTGGCCAGGACAAGGCTTAAGGCGATAACTGGTCGGCGCATGAGGGCAGAATAAGAGTAGATAATTCTAGGTGAGAATCTGGGCAACCATTGCCGCGCTGGCTCCACTTACGCCACCACCGGGCCAAGTGCCGGCCCTTGTCCAGCGGGTTACTTCAGGGTGGTGGAAAAAAAGGTTTAGAAAGTAAGGCGAGTACCCATGTTTGGCGAGGCTGACTTCCACCTCCTGGCGAACTCAGGTGACGTTGTCGTCGGCCTCAATTCCCACGATGGAGCGCTACTTCGATCAGAAGACGGTGGCATGACCTGGACCGAATTAGGGGCCCCGCGGCTTCACGATTTGGCCATCAGCCAGATGGATTCGACCGTCATCGTGGGCACCTCGGAGGGGGGACCGGTCCGCAGCGCCGACTCGGGGTTTACTTTCCAGCCGATCGCGGGAGCGCCATTGCTCGTGCTGCTTGCCTGGAGCCCGCGAGGCTCACTGCCGGCGCAGCCCGGAGCACTCGCGGCCACGAAGACCACTGTCGCCGCCTCCGTTGGAGACACAATTTATGAGTCAATCGATGGGGGCAGGTCCTTTACTGCGCGAATCGCGGGCATTGCCGGGCACTAGTCCGAAGGACTCAGCAAAACGTCGCCCGGCTTTGGTGAGCAATCCGTTCACCTGGTAAGTGGTTCCAGAAAACCTGTGGTCATCGCCGCAGGTAACGACTGCGCTTCTGTGCGGCCTCATCTGGTACTTGGCGACAGTGAGCATGATCGTTTGGGGACCGATGCCGCACTTGGAGGAGGACAGTGCGTTTTTCGGGCGTTTAACCCGGCTGGCCAAATGCGAACCAAGCACCTATGGTGAAAAGATAAAGCAGCGAAATAATTCCGATGGCATTCCATTTCACGGCATTTCGGCCCGCCGCCCCCTTGAGGATCTGGTAGACGGCCACCACGAGGAAGACCGCGGCGACGAGACCGCCTTGCAGTGGCAGTAGCTCCACGTAGCCGTCAAACACTTTTCCCCTAAAAATTGGACTCACGCAATCGTGTTGGCGGTCTTACCGTCAAAAGGTGACCACATTTGCGCCGACTGCGCCAGCCGAACTTCCTCGTGACCTAGGGGCCCTCTTGGCCAGCGGGTATCTCCCGCGAAGTGTGAAGGCCGAAATGTAGGCCAACCTGCTCGACCGGTTGCGCGCGGGGGAGCAAACCCTGCCGCCAACGGGCGGGATAGGGTTTTTGGCATGCGGCAACAACTGCTCGTAGTCGTCCTTGGGCTCTGTCTCACGGCTCCGCTGGCCCCGGCCGCCCAGGCCGCAGCGCCGCCGGTCGCGCCCGCTGCCACCCCCGCTGGCGCACCAGGTTCAACAACGCGCTCGGTGGCCAGTGCTACGACGGCGGCCACCGGCACGCCGGCCGCGATCTTGGCGACGATTCCCGCGGTTTCACCACTACGTGTCGGCTTCAAGCCGGGGCTGTTTCCGTCCTTGACTTCTAAGACCAAGGACAAGCGCGGGTGCACCCTGCGCAACCAGATGCTCATCAAACTTGCCACGAAGAAGCCGCGGGTCGGGGCTGGGTGCAAACTCAGCGGCGGCACTTGGTCACTTGATTTCGGGGCCAGTACCACCAATCAAGCGGCTAAGGTGAAACTCGGGAAGCTACTTCCCGACCTTTATGTTTATGGTCAGGGCGCATACCTCTGGACGCCGGCTCAGCGCGTTGCCTACACGACCTCGGTGGTCACCGTCGAAACAAGTAAGAAGGCGAGATCGAAGCCTGCGACAATGGGTTCACTACGGCTGTTCAATCGGTCGGCCGTTCAATCCTTGTCGCGCCTCGGCTTGATCGCGAATAGCAACATGAGCCGGATTGTCTCAAACCCTGACCTGAACGCCTTCGAACTTGAGGGCCTGAAGCGCAAGTACCCGACCTTCTTCGATTCGTGGACGGTTGCCACCTTATTGAATGCCAAATCATGGGGGCTGAGTTTGTCGCCAACGGTATTCGCAAACTTTCAAGTCACAATTTCGTCCTGCGCGAGCGAGCCATCACCGGTACAGGCAATCTGTTCGAATAGCTACTCCGTCCCGAATTTTGCAGCCCAGTATGACGTGGTCGCTGTTCCACAAATTGCATCTGAAGTTGCAGTGGCCAGCCCAACGATCCTAACTTCATACAGCGCGCCAACTAGTCCGGCCGTGGGTCGTGATTTATTCGGTATCCACGCACCGGCCGATTGGTTCAGCGATGTTGCCAGCGGCACCGAAGGGCCAACCGATCCGGCCACCATCCCGAGTGTGCCCGTTGGCTATGTGCGCCTGTGGGATACCGAAACCAAGTGGCGTGACCTTGAGCCCACTAAGGGCACTTTCGTCTGGCGCAAACTTCAAAAGCAGATCGAGACGGCGCAAGTATTGAACGCCAAAGTGATGATGGTGCTTGGCGGTACCCCGGCCTGGGCCGGCGGCGGGGGTGTCACCGACAACCCGACGAACATCGCTGACTGGCGTAGTTACGTGCGCGAAGTCTCGTGCAGGTACGGACCTTCGATCACCGCTTATGAATTATGGAACGAGGCGAATCTACCCACGTTCTACGGCGGCACCCCGGCACAGATGGCCGATCTCACCCTTGCCGCATTCGAGGAGATACGTAAGTGCAACCCGAGTGCGCTCGTGGTGGCAGCCAACACCACCTCGCGGGCGACCGGGTCCTTCGGGACTTTCTTCCCGGAGTATCTAGCTGAACTAAAGAAGCGAAATTGGCCAGCAGATGCCTATTCAGTGCACTCGTACCCGACCGCCTCGGGTGGGGCTGATGATCGCATCAAGGGTATTGGTCAGTTCCGCACGATGCTGGCACTTGCGGGAGCACCCTTTACTACGGTCTTTGACTCAGAAGTGAACTACGGTCTGGCTGGCCTCGGTGAAGGCAAGGTCGATCTTTGGGGTGACAAATCAATGGCCCTCATTTCGCGAACCTACATTGATTCGGTGCGATATGGCTTTGGTTCAACGTTCTGGTACGCATGGACCAAGGCGCCCGAAGGCGTATTCGGCATTCAGCTAACCCCGAGTGCCGTTGAGGAACAGCAGGCTTGGCGTGCCACCTACGATTGGCTTATTGGTGCGCAACTGCAAAAATGCGCTTCACCGCAAACTGAACTAGTTGTGTGCCAGTTCTCAAGGGGTGCCGACAACTTCTCCCTGGTTTGGTACGGCGACGTCAGCAGCCCCAAAGCATTGACCTCAGGATCCGGATACTTCGGTGCACTAGGTTCGATCTGCCAAACCCTGCGGGGTGCTGACTGCGCCGGCATCTTGTCGGGGACTGCTCCCCTTAGCTACAGTCCGGTTCGCATATCTGGCCCACCGACTGCTGCGGCGAGTGTGCCCGCGAAAATAACGATTACACCCAACGCTTTGCTCTTGGGCGCTGATGCAACTAGTCCACTGACAATCACCGTGCTCGATGCCAACGATAAGCCGATCTTCGATCAAGAAGTTCGGGTCTCGGCGACCGGCACCGCGCGCTTCGTCGGTGGCAATACCATCACGAATGGCCGTACCAACTCGGCCGGCCAATTGGTCGTCAACGTAACCGTGGTTGGTGTAGGCAGCGGGTCCATTGTCGCAATTCCAGATACTGGCCAAGCGGGCTTAAAGGCTACGGCGGCGGTAAGCAGTGCGGGTGTCGCCCAACGAGCTATCGTAATCGAGGGTGAGCGAGTGGGGGGTGAGCTGCTGGTTAAGGGCTCCACTGCCGGATTTACCGAAGGTTCCATTGTGAAGGCGTGGGTGAGGTTCCCGGGGCAAACCGAGTACTTCGAGGGCCCCGGGTTAGTCGTTGTTGACTCCTCGGGCAATTTCACCTGGAGCCGAAAGACTCTCCGCAAGATTTATATCTACTTCAGGTCCGTGGATGGGACGGTTATGTCAAACAAAATTTTTGGGTAGGAGATATCGAACTTGCTGTTTCCCCGCTTGGCCACGGTCCGGCAGCAAGACTTCGGTCGGCCAAATTGGTTCGGTGAGCAAATGTCTGAATCTGGACGTACGGTAGGGTCTTGCGCCACGAGGACCCAGTAGGGAGCGCCGTTGTATGTCGTTTATCGTAAGAAATTATCAAGATAGCGATCTGGAGTCGGTCGTCCATTTGTGGGAGGTCACTCCAGGCATGGCATCGGTCTACTCGATTGCGGAGTGCATCGTGTCATTGCGCGCCGGAACTCCCGCGGTCGTGGCGGTTCACAAAGACATCGTGGTAGGCGCTGCGGTGGCCAGCGTTTCTGACTCGCGAGCATGGATTATGCGCCTTGCCGTCGATCCCACGCGTCGTGGCGAGGGCGTGCCCTCGGCGTTGCTCACCCATCTCGAGGAGACCTTGGTCAACTCAGGTGTGGCAACCATCTCCTACCTGCTTGCCGAGGAGGAGATGGTTTCTGAGGGTCTTGCCCGGGCCGGTTACACGCGCCACGAGGCGGCTGCCTACTGGGAAAAGCGCGAGGCGTTCACTCCCGGCGAGGCCACCACCCTCAACGCTCTCGGCGGCCGGGTATTAACGCGGGACCTGTGGCAGCGCCTCGCGGGCATGCACGACGAAAAAGAGATTATCGACAAACGCGTTGTCATGCCGCTTAGCAACCCCGAGCGAGCCTCGGCCCATGGCGTGATTTCACCGCACGCCATCGTGCTCTTCGGGCCCCCGGGAACAGGCAAGACAACGTTCGCCAGAGCCATTGCGTCACGACTAGCTTGGCCGTTTGTGGAGATCTTCCCCTCACGGCTAACCGCGGAGTCGGCAGGGTTGGCGCAGGCACTGCACGACACTTTCGCACTCATCGACGAGCTGGAGAAGGTCCTCGTGTTTATCGACGAGGTGGAGGAGATCGCTTCGGCGCGGGAGGGTGTCAGCAAGAGCCCGGCCCATGGCGTGACCAATGAACTGCTCAAGATCATCCCCGCCTTCCGGCAGCGCGATACTCGCCTGCTTGTCTGCGCGACGAACTCCGTGCGCTCACTCGACCAGGCCTTCTTGCGTCCAGGTCGATTCGATTATGTGATCCCCATTGGACCACCCGATGCCACCGCGCGCGATGCGATTTGGCGATCATTCGTCTCGCGGTCATCGCGTGCGGATATTGATATCTCAGCGCTCGTTGAGGCCTCAGAGTATTTCACTCCCGCCGACATGGAGTTCTCCTCACGATCAGCAGCCCAGGCGTCTTTTGAGCGCGAGATGCTCAGCGGTGATGCCAGTGGTCAGGTTGGCGCCTCCACCGAGGACTA
>CAMDKJ010000033.1 GCA_945900705.1 Bifidobacterium breve
ACTTCACGGTGGTAATAGCTCATGAACGCGACAACAAATGCAATAAGCCGACTTTCACGCCTCTTGGCACTAGTGCCTTGGCTAAGTGTCAACGACGGAGTCACAGTTAACGAGGCCGCAAGACACTTCGATGTATCACCCGAGCAGCTTGAGAAGGACCTTTGGCTCCTTATTGTCTGCGGCCTCCCAGGTTACGGCCCCGATCAATTGGTCGATATTGACTTTTGGGACGACGGGCGCATCCATGTTCTCGATCCGCAGACTTTGCGCAAACCCCTTCGTATTTCACCAGCCGAAGCAATGTCATTGCTAGTTGCACTTCGACTGCTTGCGCAGGTACCTGGGTCCCATGATCGCGCCGCGCTCGTGTCGGCAACCCATCGTCTACAGCTCGCGGTCGGTGAAGTTGACGCCCCGGTGGTTCTAGACGACAACGAAGTTGATGCAATTTTATCAAGTATCGCTAAAGCGTTGGAGGACAATCGACTACTTCATCTTCGCTATGGGGGCGCAGCAGGTGACACGGTCACTGACCGAGATGTCGAACCCCTGCGGATGGAATCGACCGATGGCCGAACCTATCTCGAGGGATTTTGCCGATCAGCCGGCGCGGTTCGGACCTTTCGCATAGATCGCATAGTCGAGGCGAATGTCGGGGCAATTATCGCGTCAACAGCTGCCCCCAGCGGCGAAGTTTCGGCTCCGAGCCACACTTTCTCCGCGCTGATCATCCTGCAACCGCAGGTGCGGTGGGCCCTGGATGTGCACGCCATGCGGGTGGTAAAAGAACACCCGGATGGCAGTGCCACAGCCAGTATCGCCGCCCATGATGGAGCCTGGCTGGTGCGGCTGGTCATGTCGCTGCGTGGTTACGCTGAGCTGATTGAGCCGCCGGATCTGCGCAATCGTGTCAAAATTGAGTCGGCCGCTGCCCTGGCAGCATATAATCTACCCACGCTGGTCGGTTCCGCCGACGGGCAAGACCAGGAGGTTTAAGCATGCCAAATCTAGGTGGCGCAGAGTGGCTAATCCTTATTGCCATTATCGCTCTACTGTTCGGCGCCAAGCGGCTGCCGGATGCGGCCCGGGGTCTGGGTCGATCAATGCGGATATTCAAAGCCGAAACCAAGGGCTTGGTCGGAGGCGAAGTGACCGTCTCAGCAGCAGATCAGGAAGCGCCCGCCATTTCGGCCGCACCCGCTGCAGCGCCGCCTTCGGCGGAGCCGGAGACTCAGCCTGAGCAGGTTGCTGAGACGAAAGGCCAATCCGCAAGCTAGTTTCTTAGGAAGTTAGCGGGACACCTTTTAGATGGCAGGCGATAAGCAAGTCAAATCGGGAGCGATGCCGCTCACCGATCATTTACGTGAGTTGCGCTCAAGGCTGCTAAAGGCCGGAATCGCCATCGCGCTCGGCATGGTCGTCGGGTGGATCTATTACCCCCAATTATTTGGCTGGCTAAGCGCTCCTTTTGAATCTGTCGTCGAACAAGCACGGGCCAACGGGCAGACGGTAATTTTGGCTCTCACCGGAGTTGCTGATCCATTTGTTCTACAGATGCAAGTTGCTGCCGTGGCCGGGATCATCCTCAGTTCACCCATCTGGCTCTATCAGCTTTGGCGCTTCGTTACGCCAGGGTTACGCCGAAATGAAAAGTACTGGGCCTTAGGCTTTGTTGCGGTCGCGACACCGCTGTTTGCGGCCGGAGTAATGCTCGCCTACACCGTGCTGCCCTACGGAATGCAAATTCTATTTGGCTTCACGCCAGCAGGCGTTGAAAACATCGTGTCGGTCGATCGATATCTTTCGTTCTTCATTAGAACCATCCTTGTCTTCGGGGTGGGGTTCCTCGCACCGCTAATGATCGTGCTCCTCAACTTCGCCGGAGTGCTAACAGGTGCGCGCCTGCTGTCTTGGTGGCGTTGGATTATTTTTATCGTCTTTATATTTGCGGCTGTGGCTACCCCAACCGGGGATCCGATCAACCTTCTCCTGCTCGCCGGGCCCATTTTAGTTCTGGTAGTCATCGCGATTCTCGTCTGTCTCGCTAATGATCGACGACGCGCAAAACGTCGCCCTAAGAGCGAAGATTTTAGCGAATTGAATGATGATGAGGCATCCACAATCGATGGACTTGATGAATTGAGCTCGGTAGATGTACTTGATCCGGTGGATGAACTTGATCCAGTAACGCCAGTGGATCCCGGCGATTCCAAGTCGTGACACTGCGTGCCAGCCTCATTGTCAATGCCAAAGCCGGTAAGGGCGCTGGGCTGGCAGCGGCAGGCGCTGCTGCACAAGTATTAGTGGCCGCAGGTATTGACGCCACGATTGTGGTGCCTAATTCGCAGGCCGACGCAGAGATTGCGAGCCGCGAGGCAGTACTTGCAGGTGTCGACATGGTGATTGCCTGCGGTGGCGACGGCACCATTAACACCGTATTGCAAGCGATTGCCCAATCATCGATAATTTTGGGAATCATCCCTACCGGTACCGGCGACGATAATTCACGCACTCTAGGAGTGCCGCTGGGAGATCCAAGGGCTGCGGCAAGTTTGATTGTCGAACGGGCAGCCACCCCGAAAACCATTGATCTGGCACAGGTGACTTTGCCCGACGGGCAAAAGCGCTGGTACCTAGGTGTTTTATCTACGGGATTTGATTCCTCTGTCAACGAGCGCGCCAACCAGATGCGCTGGCCGCGCGGGCAATCGCGGTATCTCCTTGGAATTTTGGGGGAGCTACGTACTTTTTCGCCGGTGCCGTACCGCGTGGTAATTGATGGCAGTACCTACGAGGACACCGCGATGTTGGTTTCGATCGGTAACGGCATCAGTTACGGCGGTGGGATGCGGGTATGCCCAAATGCGTTAATTGACGATGGCGAGCTGGACATCACCTGGCTACATGAGTTGTCCAAAGCCACTTTCTTGAGGGTTTTCCCATCCGTTTACAAAGGCACTCATGTGAATCATCCGAAGGTTGAAATGCTTCGTGGGAAATTGATAACCGTCGAAGCCACTGGGCAAGTAGCCTACGCTGATGGCGAACGCCTTGGGCCTTTACCGGTAGAGGTGAAGGTGGTGCCCGGGGCCCTGCGCGTCCTCGCGCGGTAAGTGCGTTTATTGCGTAGCCTTGCGACATGTCCTCTCCTGCGGAGCGCTACGCCGCAGCATTGGGCAGATCGCGAGCCAGCTCAAGTGCTCTAGGCCAGTTCAACAAGTTGTATGAATTTGACCTCGACACTTTTCAGGTTCAGGCCTGTGAAAGTCTCGAAGCCGGCCGCGGGGTTCTAGTTGCCGCGCCGACCGGTTCAGGTAAAACCGTCGTCGGCGAGTTCGCGATCCATTTGGCACTCGAGAGCGGCCGGAAGTGTTTCTATACGACACCAATTCAGGCCCTGTCGAATCAGAAGTACCACGATCTAGTTGAGCGGTACGGCGCCGAGCGCATTGGGTTACTCACCGGCGATAACACGATCAACGGTGAAGCGCCCATCGTCGTCATGACAACTGAAGTTCTTCGAAATATGCTCTACGCGGGCTCTTCGACTTTGACGGGTTTGGCATATGTGGTCATGGATGAAGTTCATTATCTTGCTGATCGATTCAGAGGAGCAGTCTGGGAAGAAGTCATTATCCATCTTCCCGAATCAGTGACCGTGGTTGCGCTATCGGCAACAGTGAGTAACGCAGAGGAGTTTGGGGCCTGGCTGGGGGCGGTGCGCGGTGATACCGACATCATTGTTGAAGAGCACCGTCCGGTGCCCCTGTGGCAGCATGTGATGGCGGGCCCCCGTATGTATGACCTATTCGTCGATGACCAACAGTCGCTAGTGAATCCCGACCTTGAGCAGATCGCCCGTGATGAAGTTCGAAATGAGCGCATGGGTGGTGGCCGTCAACATAATGGCCGACAACCTGGTGGCCGTCAAAATAATGGCCGTAGACCCCGCAGCGCGCACACGCCATGGCGTAGTGATGCCATTGACCGACTCGCGCGAGATGGCTTGCTGCCGGCGATTTACTTCCTATTCAGCCGAGCCGGTTGCGACGATGCCGTCAAGCAGTGCATGAATGCCGGACTCAAACTCACTAGCCAACCGGAGCGGGTGACAATCCGGGCAGCAGCGCTGGAAGCCACGCAGAATCTGCCGCCGGGTGATCTCGCGGCGCTGGGGTACGAGGAATGGCTCGCCGGGCTTGAGCGCGGCATTTCAGCACACCACGCCGGGTTACTGCCACTTTTTAAGGAGGTAGTTGAGAACCTATTTCAGCAAGGATTACTCAAAGTGGTTTTCGCCACCGAGACCTTGGCTCTTGGCATTAACATGCCGGCGAGGTCGGTGGTGCTGGAAAAACTTGTTAAATGGAATGGCGAGATGCACGTCAATTTGACCCCGGGGGAGTACACCCAATTAACCGGTCGCGCCGGGCGGCGCGGCATTGATGTTGAAGGTCATGGGGTAGTGCTTTGGCACCCGGGCCTGGACCCACGAGCTCTTGCTGGTTTGGCATCAACACGAACCTATCCACTCAAGTCCTCGTTCCAGCCCTCCTACAACATGGCGGTAAACCTAGTCTCGAGAATCGGGCATCACGCGGCCCGTGAAATCCTGGAAACCTCTTTCGCCCAATTTCAGGCGGACCGATCAGTAGTGGGATTGGCGACATCACTGCGTAAGCATGAGGATGCATTGGATGGGTATCGCGAAGCAATGCAGTGCCACCTGGGTGATTTCGAGGAGTACGCGCAAATTCGCGAGGACGCAAATAGGCGCGAGAAAGATCTAACCCGTGACGCAGCTGGGCGCAGGCGAGATGCGGCGTTTACTTCGCTGCGCGTTCTTCGAGCTGGGGATGTATTCATCATCCCCGGTGGGCGTCGTTCTGGCCCTGTTGTTGTCCTTGACCCCGGCAGTTCCAATCCCCGGGATGAACCGCGCCCAATGGTGCTAACCGCGGATCGACAAGTGCGCCGGATTTCAACGGTCGAGATCACCGCACCGGTTGAGGCGATCGCAAAACTTCGCATCCCAAAAGGTTTCAACGCCCGAAATGCGCAGTCTCGCCGAGATCTCGCATCGGCCCTTCGGGAATTAACCACCGACATGTCACATGAACGAACTCGAGGTAGATCAAATGGCGATGACGCCGAAGTCGTCGAAATGCGCGCGCGGATTCGACACCACCCTTGCCACGGATGTTCTGATCGTGAGCAGCATGCACGCTGGGCCGAGCGGTATATGCGAGCCAAGCGCGAGATTCGCGATCTTGAGCAACGAGTTGAAGGGCGCACCAGCTCTATTGGCCGGCGTTTTGACCAGGTTTGTGAAGTTCTAACCGAATTGGGCTATCTGACCAATGCGGGCGATGCCGCGAAAATTACACCGCCGGGCAAGATGCTGATGGGTCTTTACACCGAATCAGATTTACTCGCGGGCCAGTGCCTCCGTGAAGGTACGTGGCGTGGGTTGAGCGCACCAGAACTTGCCGGCGCGGTCTCAGCAATTGTGTACGAGTCAAGGAGATCTGAGGATGATGAATCACCAAGGCTGCCCGGTGGCGCGGTACGTGAAGCCTTGAAAGAGATGGCCGGTATCTGGGGCATGGTCCACGACGCCGAAGCCCGTCATGGCCTGAGTATCACGCGGCCACTTGATGCTGGATTTGTCTGGGCGATGCACAAATGGGCAACAGGGGCCACCTTGCAGTCGGTTCTGGACTCCACTGATCTCACCGCCGGCGATTTTGTGCGATGGACCCGACAGGTAATTGATGTGCTGGGCCAAGTAACCGTGGCCCTTGAATCCGATGATCCGATGCGCTCGACCGCGCATCAGGCAGTCGACGCGATTAATCGCGGGGTAATCGCCTACACCTCACAATTGGAGTGAGCCAATTCGCAGGTAGCGTTCGACGCCCCACGTTCGTGCCAGCTCTTGGAGTGGGACTTGGTCCTTTGGGGTACTCGGGATTTTTAAATCACCTTCGAACTGCAGATCACGAACCACGGTTGCGACTTTTCGAGTCGCATGAATCTGTTCTAGATTATCGCGGATCAGCCCTGCGAATCTAGGGGTTAATGGCTTCACGATTTCGTCGCGATCCACGGCGAGCAGCAATTCATCAATTGAGCCATATTTTTGGATAAGCGCCGCGGCCGTCTTGGCTCCAATTCCGGGTACACCGGGTAAACCATCGGATGGATCACCACGCAATGTGGCAAAATCAACGTATTGCGTTGGATGCACTCCGAAACGTTCTTCGACGGCGGCTGGGGTGAGTAATGGCCACAACTCCATACCGCCATTTACCGTCATCAAGAGGCGGACGTTCTCATCGACTAGCTGTACCAAATCACGATCGCCAGACACCACAATTACCGGTGCTGCCGCACTCGTTGCAAGTGAGGCGATGACGTCATCGGCTTCATGATCCTTTGCCCCTGGGCGGGCGACCCCCAAGGCATCTAATAGTTCGGCTATCGCGGTTATCTGCGGACTTAGGGTGTCTGGTATTTCGGCCGCGCCCGATATTTGGCCCGCTTCGTCAGCCGCCAACCGGTGGGTCTTGTAGGAGGGCAACAGGTCAACCCGCCACTGCGGCCGCCAGGAGACATCCCAGCAGGCCGCGAGTCCACTGGGTTCATATTTCTCAACCAAACGGTTCACCGTGCTGAAAAACCCTCTGATCGCATTGTGGGGGGAGCCATTTGGCGCGGTCATGGTGTCTGGCAGCGAGTAGTAGGCCCGGTAATAGAGCATTGCGGAATCAAGGAGGAGCACGGGAGCCGGCATGGAGCCATGGTGCCAGATGGTCGATGTTCTACGGTGGGGTCATGACATTCGCACAACGACTGGGCTACGTGCAAGCACGTTTGCTGGCGGCTGGGGTAGATGCGGCTCTAATAACCCCCGGAGCGGACTTGCGTTACCTGACCGGCTACGACGCCAAGGCCCTGGAACGGCTTACCTGTCTGGTGGTTCGCGCGAGCGCTGATCCGGTGCTGGTGGTGCCTGCACTCGAGGTGCTGGCAGCGCAGGCTAGCCCGGTAAAGGATTTGGGGATCGAGATACGCAGTTGGCAGGAGACCGAAGACCCTTATTCGCTCACCGCGCACCTAGTTGGTCCGGCCTCGATAGTTGCACTCGATGATCACATGTGGGCGCAGAAAGTACTGGATCTGCGTGCGGTAATGCCAGCCGCGCATCAAGTACTTGCCGGGCAGATTATTGCTCCGATCCG
Organism: Bifidobacterium breve; assembly: GCA_945900705.1. Lineage (GTDB taxonomy): Bacteria > Actinomycetota > Actinomycetes > S36-B12 > S36-B12. Next base: position 7,245 of record CAMDKJ010000033.1, read on the forward strand.
AATGCGTAAGGACGTTGAAGAGATCGCAGCACTACGTCGGGCGGGCGCGGCTATTGATCAAGTTCACGCTAACGTTCCTGGATGCCTTCGGCCCGGACGCACTGAACGCGAGGTCGGAACCGATATCGCCAACTTGATTATTGCCGCCGGACACGTGGCCGTCGATTTCATCATTGTGGCAAGTGGGCCAAATGCTGCAAGCCCACATCATGAGGTTTCCGATCGGGTTCTTGAAATCGGTGACCCGGTGGTTGTTGACATCGGCGGCACAATGCCCGATGGCTATCGAAGTGATTGCACCCGCACATACAACCTTGGTGCACCTAGCGCTGAATACGCGAGTAGTTATGCGATCTTGTTGCAGGCTCAGATGGCGGCGTGTGCCGCGGTTCGACCTACGGTAACGTGCGAGCAGGTTGATGCAACCGCTCGCGAGGTGTTGATCGGTGCGGGCCTTGGTGAACTGTTTATCCATCGCACCGGGCACGGCATCGGCCTTGAATCCCATGAAGAGCCTTATATCGTTTCGGGTAATGATTTGCCGTTGGCCGCGGGGATGGTATTTAGTGTTGAGCCTGGTTTTTATCTGGCTGGGCGCTACGGGGCCAGAATCGAAGATATTGTGGTGTGCACCGATAGCGGATATGAATCACTTAATCATCAGCCCCGTGATCTAGTGATTGTGTAGTAGTCGTGAGCATTTACTGGCAGGCAAGTGGAGTAGTAAGGCGGCTTCCCGATACCGAGTCTGCGGCACTGCTAGATCTCACCCATGAGATCGCTACCAAGGAGCTGCTACCGAAAGCAGCAGAGGCTGAAGCAAGTGCATATTTCCCCCGCGAAATTTTCACCTTGCTGGGCGAACTCGGCTTGATGAGCCTTCCATACTCCGAAGAGTTCGGTGGCGGTGGCAGGTCATACGAAGTGGGCTTGCAGGTACTTGAAGAACTCTCCCGAGCTTGGATGAGCGTCGCGGTTGGGGTAAGTGTCCATAACCTTGCGTGCTTCCCGTTAGCGAATTTTGGCACGGCGGCTCAAAAGAGCGAGTGGCTACCGGATTTACTCGCGGGAAAACTCCTCGGCGCTTACTGCTTAAGTGAACCGGAGTCTGGATCCGATGCGGCCGCACTCACCACGCGCGCGGTAGCTGATGGCGATGATTATGTTGTTAATGGCACCAAAGCGTGGATCACCCATGGCGGGGTGGCCGACTTCTATAACCTGATGGTGCGCACCTCGGATGAGGGGGCCAAGGGTATTAGTTGTTTGTTGGTTGACGCTGAAACTCCCGGGCTCAGCGCTGCACCACCAGAGCACAAGATGGGCGGTAACTCCTCACCCACGGCGCAGATCCGCCTCGTTGATGCGCGGGTATCGAAGACGAGGTGTATTGCACCACCCGGCGAGGGTTTCTCCGTGGCACTCGCAGCACTGGATGCGGGACGACTCGGGATCGCCGCCTGCGCGGTCGGCCTCGCACAGGCGTCGCTGGATGCAGCCGTCGAGTACTCGGGTGTTCGCATTCAATTCGGGCGCCCAATTCGCGACCTGCAGGGTGTGTCATTCATGCTCGCTGACATGGCTACCAGTATCGAGGCCGCCCGCGCCCTGTACCTCGAAGCGGCACGACGCAAGGATGCCGGCATGGAGTTCACATCGCTGGCGGCGATGGCCAAGTTGACGGCGACTGACAGCGCCATGAGGGTAACAACCGATGCCATCCAAGTATTTGGGGGAGCCGGGTACACCAGAGACTTTCCGGTTGAGCGCTACTTCCGCGAAGCCAAGGTGCTGCAAATTGTTGAAGGTACCAACCAGGTTCAGCGCTTGGTGATTGGTCGGAGCCTAGGCCGTGGGCCAGGTTTGTGAACCGAGCTTTTCAGCCACCGACTTGGCAGGCCAATCGGCGCTTGCTAATCACCGGTGCCGTGATCTACACCCCGCAGTATCTCTTCACCGCGGCCGCGCCGACCTCTTTGCTGATAACAGATGGCATCATCACTTGGATCGGGAAAGATGCGACCGCACCTCATGATTACATCGACGCCATCGTTGATGTTGAGGGTGCTCTAGTGCTGCCTGGATTCGTTGACGCACATGTCCATACCACCAATACAGGCATCATCTTGATGGGTTTAGACCTAAGCGCCACCACGTCACTAGCTGAAGCTTTGACACTTATTTCGGCAGCGGCCAAGACTGCACGAGGGGGCGTTCTTATCGGCCATGGTTGGGACGAAACCCGTTGGCCCGAGGGCCGGGCCCCAACTCGCACCGAAGTCGATCGGGCGACCTGGGGCAGTGTCGCCTATCTCTCGCGTATTGATGTGCACTCAGCCGTTGCCAGCAGTGCGCTATTAGCGGCACTACCTGGCATAGAGCAAGTGGCCGGGTATCGAGCCGATGGCCTTCTTAGTAGAGGTGCTCACCATTTAGCCCGTGAAAAGGCACTTGATTCAATCGGCAGTGGGCAACGAGCCAGTGCCCACCGCACCACTCGCGCCCATGCCAGCGCGAACGGGATTGTCTCTATGCATGAGATGGCCGGTCCGACAATTTCCAGCGCTGATGACCTGCGCGAGTTACTGGAGTTGGCAGCGCATGAGCCTGGCCCATTGGTCACCGGTTACTGGGGCGAACTTGCGAGCCAAGGTGGCATTGAGCGGGCAAAAGAACTCGGTGCTATCGGCGTTGCCGGAGACCTCTTTATTGACGGTGCCCTTGGCTCGCGAACGGCCTGCCTGCGTAGCCACTATGAGGATGAACCCACGACCGAGGGGGCGCAGTACCTAACGGTTGAAGATGTCGAAGACCATGTCTTAAAAGCCACTGAAGCTGGATTGCAGGCAGGCTTCCATGTCATTGGAGACAAAGCTACCGACATCGTGATGAATGGCTTTCGCGCGGCCGCCAGTCGGTGTGGGGTCGAGGCGATCCGAGCGGGAGCACACCGGCTGGAGCATGCCGAGATGCTCGATGACGATCACATCGCTGCGATGAGTGAGCTTGGCATTACCGCCAGCATGCAGTCGATGTTCGATTCGCTCTGGGGCGCTCCAGGTGGCATGTATCAGCAGCGGTTGGGCTCAATCCGCGCGGCGAAGATGAATCGGCTCGCTGATATTTCTGCTGCTGGTGTTTTACTCGCACTCGGCTCCGATAGCCCCGTGACGGTGATGGATCCGTGGCTGGCAGTGCGCGCGGCCGCCCAGCATCACCAACCTCAACAACGCCTTTCCTTTGATGCGGCCATCAATGCCCACACGGTCTCGGGATGGGCAGCCGCTGGCACCCTAGGTGTTGGTCAGCTAGTTGTGGGAGCCCCAGCCCACCTCGCAATCTGGGAGCTTGCCGAATCAACCGAGCCGATTCTTGACTTAAGTGCCGGTGGGCCAACGTGCCTCCGCACGATTGTCTCGGGCGCGACAGTTTTCGATAATGGATCGTTGGTGGTGCAATGAGGGCACCACTAGTATCTGCCCGCGTGGGCGTGCTCTATGCCGTCGCCGCGGGCGCCTGCTTCTACCTAGCCTTCCCACCAATCGCAATTGGCTTGCTAGCTCCCGTGGGCGTTCTACTACTTACGATCTCGATCTACCGAGCCTCCCTCCGGCGCGGATTCAGCCTCGCATTTCTAACGGGCCTGATCTTTTTCTTACCCCTACTTTCGTGGATGGCTACGCCTGGTTTTGATGCCTGGGTATTACTCACCTTGCTCTGCGCACTATGGGTTGGGCTGATGGGCATTGGCACGGCAGTAGTCACGCGGCTACCCGGGTGGCCAATTTGGGTGGCCTGCCTTTGGGTGCTGCAAGAAGCACTTCGCGGCCGGGTGCCCTGGGGCGGGTTTGCCTGGGGTGACCTTGCGTTCGCTCAGGCCGGAACAGTCCTAGGGAAATACGCATCACTTATGGGACGCCCCGGGGTGACTTTTATTGTTGCCCTGTTGGGCACGACGATGTTGGCAGCCGCCATCGCCTACAAATCGAGAAAACGAAATGTTGGAGTCGCTTTCTCTGCAGCATTCTTGCTGGTCTTGATCGTGGGCTGGGTGACCCCGATTGCTCTCGGCACCACCTCCTCAGGTCAGGTTGCCGTTGCCGTGGTGCAGGGCGGTACACCGCAACTTGGTCTTAGCTCGATGGATGTCCGCCGAGAAGTACTTGAGAACCATGTGGCTCAAACGTTAGTACTTGCTCGCAAGGTACAGATGGGTGAGATAGCGCAACCAGCTTTTGTGCTCTGGCCCGAAAACTCCACGGATATCGATCCATTCCTAGATCCAGCTGCAGCAGCCGAGATCAACAGGGCCGCGGTGGCGATCAATGCCCCAATTCTTATTGGCGCCGTCGTGAATGTTCCGGGGAATCCAATGGGGATTTGGAATATGGGCGTGGTGTGGGATCCGGTTACCGGGCCGGGTGCGCGGTATATAAAAAATCACCCAGTGCCATTTGGCGAATATGTGCCGCTGCGGAAGGAATTGACGGCAATATTGGGCCGTTTCGATCAGATTCCACGTGATTTCATAGCCGGTGATGAACCCGGGCTACTTGCTATCGGGGGAGTGCTAGTCGGAGACTTAATCTGCTTCGAGGTCTCTGATGACGAGGTGGTGAACGCTTTAATCGCTGGTGGCGCCGAGGTGATCACGGTACAAACAAATAATGCGACATTTGGTGGGTCAGCCCAGCCAGAGCAACAACTTGAGATCGAGCGACTACGTGCAATCGAGACCGGGCGTACGGTCGTGGTTGCAGCAACCACTGGGGTTTCGGCCTTCATCAGCCCAAGTGGTGAGGTGCGAGCTGCAATGCAACAGGGTGAGGTTGGCACACTTGTTGCCTCGGTGCCCCTTACCGAAGGGCGCACCCTTTCGGGCCGAATGGGCGCCGCCCCTGAATTTTTGCTGTCTGTCCTTGCGGGGCTAGCAATTCTCGCCGGAGTCATTATGAGTATCCGGCGGCGCAGCCGCCGCACCCCAGAACATATGGTTGGCGCGTGACGTTCGAGGACCTAGGCCGCATTGTTGTGATAATCCCAACCTTCAATGAGTGCGAGTCACTAGTGGCCATCGT
>CAMDKJ010000034.1 GCA_945900705.1 Bifidobacterium breve
GAGGGGTTTAGGGTGCCGCCGATACCGGCCACACCGGGTCGTACCCAACCAACACCGAGTGCGAGCCGATCAGTTGGCGCTGAACTTGCGGGGGTAGCAATATCAATATTTGGCATCAGGTTTACGTCCTTTCAATAATTGTGGAAAGGCTAGCGGCGCCAAGATGGGCCGCTGACTCCATTGGAACACCAAAACCGGAAAAAAGCAATAAGCACGGCCGTAGAAAAAAGGTGCCAAGCACTTTCCACATTACGCCAGCAAAAAACTAGCCCCCGACAACGCCCACGGCATGGTCGGCATGGTCGGCCAGACCACCTGGACCGTCACGGCGCTTCGAACTGGAAAGACGACCGTCACTGTCACCTCGTTGCCGCCGGCTTCCCAGATGACCGCGGTGGGTGCCTCGCCTGAAACGTGTGAGCAGGTCGTCGGCGTTCTGCAGATCACCGTCATGGCGAAGTAGGTGCTCGTAACACCTGCTGGAGTAGGGCGCTGCGCACATCATTAGCAATGCCAGCGGGGTCGTCACCGACGACTAGATCGGTTCCCTCGCAATCTCCCAACGACTCCTCGGCAGCTCACTTCAGCTTTATGCCTGTCTCCTCCTGAATGGACTTGTTGAACGCGTCGTCAGTGAAGGTGAGCATCTCCCCGCAGTACTTGTACTTGATGGCGTGCGTGGCGAGAAATGAGCGATCGTATTACCGTGTTCACATGGCACCTCGTTTCCGTTTGACCGCTCTCACCGCTTTGGTCGGAGCATTAATGTTCCCAGCAATCTTGCCGGTAGCGGCCGCCCCGATTTCCCAGATCGGCTCGTCAATTCCAGCGGCATTCGCGCGCGAATATTCCGGTGATGACCTCAAGGTTGGTAAAGCATTTAGTTCCAGTGCCAAATACACGCGACATCGGGTTACTTATGAATCGGGCGGGCTCACAATCTCAGGAATCATGATTAAACCCCGGGGCCCGGGACCATTTCCCGTTGTGGTTCTGGCGCACGGTTATATCGATCCAGCAACCTATTGGAGTGGACAAGGTTTTCGGCGGGAACAGGACTGGTTGGGCAACAACGGGTACGTGGCCCTACATGTTGACTATCGAAATCACGCACAATCAGATAACGATCCGAAAAATGACGTGTCCATGCGGCTGGGGTACGCCGAAGACGTAATCGGTGCGGCGCTGGCAGTTAAAAGTTCGCAGTTTTCCTACATTGATAAAAACAAAGTTGCACTTCTGGGTCGATCAATGGGTGGTGGTGTTGCATTCCAGGCACTCGTGTTGCAGCCGGGGGTCTTCGATGCAGCGATTACTTACGCGTCGACGAGTACTCTGGCGGAGGATAATTTCAATAAGTGGCAACGCAACAACTATCCGATCGGTGACCAAATCCTAAAGGAATATGGCACACCAAAAGAAAACCCAATTGCTTGGTACAACATGTCCAGTCGTAATTACTTCTCTCGGATCACCGAACCGGTCCTGATGATTCACGGAACCAAAGATGAGAGCTGTGACATTTCTTGGGCTCGGGCAACCAATGCAGCCTTGGAAAAAAGTGGAGTCGACGTTACTTACATCGAGTACCCGGGAGCACCCCATTACATGTTTGGTGAGTGGAGCGACTCAATTCGCCAGGTTGAACTATTTCTGAAAAAGAATCTTCGCTAGGTGCTTTTTCTTGCTTACACGTACGCTAAATCGGTTGAAGGTTCAGCAACGGCAATCTCACTGCCCGCTGTAACCGCCGACACGTTGACATTGCCACGTTTTGAGATCCCGCTCGCCCCCCTTATGCCCCGGGGCTTCCACAGTGGGGAGAGAAAAAACAAGGCTGCGCTCGAATGCGCGGGACCAGTGGAAGGTGGGCTACAGCTCGTACGATGCCGAAATGTCGCTGATCCTCTGGACGAGCATCAAGCTATTCGGAACTCGGCGGAACCCAAGGGTCTCGTATAACACTGCAACAGGTTCAGCGATCGCGTCCACGACGACAAGTCGCGCGCAAACGATCCGCGACGCTTCGACGACGCGTTCAAGCGCATCAGCGACGAGGACCGAACCGAGGCCCAGTCCACGCAAGTGCCGTGCAAGGGCGAGCCGTGCAAGTAGCACGGCAGGTATCTCCGCAGGTCCACCTCGCCCCATTCCGGCCGGGACTAGCTCACGCACAATCTTGTGAGCCGCCAGCGCGTAGTAGGCCACGACCGCTCCGCCACCGTCAGTCCACACCCAGGTCCGAGCGGTCCCGCGCTTGGTTGCCGCGATCGCCTGCTCGTGCAGCCAGCGATCTAGCGACTTCTCGCCGCAAGTGAAGGTGGACAGATCGTGATTTTCTGCGTCTAGGCGCTCGGAGCGGAATTGCTCAGTCACGCGTCACAGTCGCGCGCAATCGCTTTGCCGCTTTGCGAAGTCCGGGATTCGCTTTCGCCGGGGTGTCAAACGCAGCTATGAGGTCGTCGAAGAATTCGGCCGGGACCGTCGTCGCTCCCTCGTACTCCCGAAGGATGCGACCAGCCTTCTCCTCGGCGGCGGTACGTGCGAAAGACGACACCTGCTCCCCCGACAGCTCGGCGGCACGTTCGATCCTCGCCTTTTCCTGCGGGCTGACCCGGAACTCCAGGCGAGCTGTCGCTGCAGACATTACACATCCCTCCTCTTGTACGGACAAGTGTACGGACATGGACGCGGTAATGTCAATCAGGGTAAGAGACTCATGAAAAGTGCCCGGGACAGGGGTTAACGATGTCCCGAGACATCACATGGTGGAGCTGAGGGGATTCGAACCCCTGGCCTTCTCATTGCGAACGAGACGCGCTACCAACTGCGCCACAGCCCCTGATGCGAGCCAAAGAGTAGCAAGGGTGCCGCGGTGCTTTGCTTTGGACACCAGATCTGGCTATTAGCCGACTGCGCGCCGTGATTCTTCGAAGGCCACGGTGGCAATTTCAGCCGTTTCAGCCTTTGCATCTACTTCAGCGAAGGCGACATTGCGCTGCATGGCGTGCGCGGCATCAACCATCGCCGAGCCGGTCCATTCACCGGGCCTGGCCCGATCAATGCGGCGCGGCACCTGTGATGCACGGGGAGCATTGACGTAGGTCGGCAAAGTAGTTGGTACGGCTTCCCATGCAGCATCATCTTCGGCCCACGGATCCCAGTTCTCCCATTCATCGCCGTTAGCCGGTGCCGCCGCAGTTAGTTGAATAACTTCGGCATCGCGACTCGCAGTGCGCGAGGTGCGCGTAACAGCCACAGCAGCTGCGCGCGACGAAACTGTTGCAGCACTAGCTACGACGAACAACAGCACGAACGCCGCTGCCACCATTGGGATGATGATCGAGATAATTGAAAGCAATGCGAGTGCCAAGGTGAACATGACGGTTACCGCTAACAAACTCAGGACCATCAACCGCCGCTGGGCCGCCCGCGCAATGTTCGCGATGCGCACCTGCTCGGCTCTCGAACGTGCTTTATTCTCGAAGCCGGCCGGATGGGCTTCATAACTCGACAAGGTCGCCGTGCGGTGTCGATCCGAACCCAGGCTCTGCATCGCGGTGCTGAATTTCTTGGTGGAGCGCACCTCGCTGATGCGATCATGACGACGTACCCACATCGGGATCAGGACTGCAGCCCAAAGGGCAATGATCACAACGTAGATCAGGCCCGTCACGCCTTGTACGCTAGAGCCCCGAATGAGAGACATCGGGGATGCGAACAGTTATTTTTTCGGCGTGTCGCGGTTGGACTGGGCGCTACCTGTTCAGGTCTGGCTCGGTATTCGGTTTCGCCGCCACTGTTCGAGGACGCCCGCGGGGTAGTCGCCTTGAGTTACCGAGTAAGCAATGTGATCGCGCCACTGGCCATCAATGTGGAGGTACTGCGGGCGCAAACCTTCTTCCCGAAGCCCCAATTTCTCCACCACTCGACGTGAGGCGATGTTCTCTGGGCGGATATTGATCTCAACCCGATGCAAACCCAGCTCACTGGTGCAGTAATCACAGGCCAACGCCACCGCCGTTGGGGTAATACCGCGACCGGCGTGGCCCTCGTCTATCCAGTACCCGATGTAGCAGGCTCGAAGTGACCCCAAGGTGATACCGCCAACGGTTAATTGGCCAACTAATTGACCCTCAAAGGTGATTGCCCAAGGCAGTGTCCGACCCTCGCGAGCCTCGCGACCCATTTTCCGCACCATGGCCCTGAAGTTGGTTGGGATTTCACCGGACCGCCGGCCCTCGGGGGGCAAGGTTGCCTCCCACTCCTTAAGCCAGTCTTGGTTTCGCAGCCGAATGGCTTTCCAGGTGCGGCCATCGCGGCCGCGCAGCGGCCGTAACGCCACCGGGCCATCGGTAACGGTGACCGGCCAGGTCAAGGCAACTCCGCCGCGAATTCTTTGAGCCAAGTGCGAAGTTCGGGCCCAAGGTCAGGGCGCTCACAGGCCAGTTGGATAACCGACTGAAGATAAGAAACCCGATCGCCGGTGTCGTAGCGCCGACCCGCAAAGGTCACCCCGCGCACCCCGCCACCTTCGTCCGCAGGCATTTGAGCCAGCACCCGAAGGGCATCGGTCAGTTGGATTTCTCCACCGCGCCCCGGCTTGGTTGCTCGCAATATCTCGAAGACCGCTGGGTCAAGGAGGTAGCGCCCAATGACCGCAAACTCGCTCGGCGCCTCAGCTGCATCTGGCTTTTCAATCAGATCAGTGACAATCACGACGTCACCGCTCGAAGTCTCGGCAACCGCTGGGCAGCCGTAAAGGGAAATGCTCTCGCGTGGAACCTGCATCAAGCAGATCACCGAACCACCAAACTCGGCCCGTACCTGCATCATGCGCGGCAAAATCGGATCGCGCGGATCAATAAGGTCATCACCAAGCAGCACCACAAATGGCTCGTCACCAATATGGTTCTCGGCCATGAGCACCGCATGGCCGAGGCCTAGGGACTCACCTTGTCGTACGTAATGAATGCGCGCCAGATCGGTCGACTCGGTAACCATCGTCAACCGCTCATCGTCACCCTTTAGTCGCAAAACTTCCTCGAGCTCAAGGTTGCGGTCGAAGTGGTCTTCAAGGGCCCGCTTGCTGCGCCCGGTGATGAATAAGACATCGTCAAGGCCGGCAGCAACCGCCTCTTCAACCACGTATTGAATGGCCGGCTTATCAACAACCGGGAGCATCTCCTTGGGCATCGCTTTGGTGGCCGGCAAGAACCTGGTGCCAAAGCCCGCGGCCGGCACTACCGCCTTGCGCACGACCTGCCCACTCGCCCACTTACTCATAGAACGACCCTAATGGGTCCGGATCCGGCACGATGTCCTCATGGCCACCCCAGGTGACGGTACGCCTTCAAAAAAGGCCCTGTTGCGCGCCCAGATCCGCACTCAGCGGGCTGCCACCGCCCCGGCCATCCACGCCGACCGGGACGCGGCCATTGCAATAAACGCTGAAGAACTTTTCGTAACCCAGCCCCCCGGAGCCCGCATTGCCTGCTACTTATCTGCGCCCACCGAGCCGGGCACCAACGCACTAGTGCGGGCCCTACTAGACCATGGTTTTGAAGTCATCGCCCCACGGGTACGAGATGGTCACCTCGATTGGGCGGTGGTTACGGCGGCCAGCAGCTTCCAGACTGGATCATTTGGAATACGCGAGGTGACCGGGCCATCGGTCGGCCTCGATACCGAGCCCCTTAGATCGGCCGAGTTGGTTTTCGTGCCCGCTCTCGCCATCGATCACCGCGGGGTGCGACTTGGTCAAGGTGGCGGGTTCTATGACCGCACTCTCGAGCACTTGGTGACCGGGCCGGCGGGGGGGCCACTACTTATCGGCGTCATCAATCAAGATGAGTTGTATGACGAACTTCCGGCCGAGGATCACGACCGCGCCGTTGCCGCTGCATTGAGCCAGACCTCGATCACTTATCTGCCGACGGAGACCAGAGATTTCTGAATAGCTTTCTCAGGCGAGCGTGCAAATGCCGTTCTGGTGCATCTGATGCACAATTCAGCTATGACCGCGAACACTTTGCCGATCTCATCAACAAACACCTCGCCCGCCAAGCAACTTGCAGTGGTAACCGGGGCAAGTCGGGGCTTGGGTTTTGAAAGTGCCCGCGGCTTAGCAAGTGCCGGATTCGATCTGGCTCTGGTCGCCAAGGACGAAACCCGCTTGCAGGATGCCGCCCGGCGCCTCTTAGCTGAGTTCCCTGACCTTGAGGTTTACTGCTGCCCCGCCGATCTGGAACAACCTGATGAAACCCGTGCCGTCATCTCGACGATCTCGTCACTTCGCCAAGTAACTGTCTTGATGGTGGCGCACGGTGTGATGAGCGAGAAGATGTCGAAGACCTTGCGGACCAATGACGCGGAGTGGCGCCGAGTAATGGCCATCAATCTTGATTCAGTCTTCGCACTACTTAATGGCATCGTGCCGGCGATGGTTGAAGCGCGCCTGGGACGAGTAATTGTTTACTCAGCATGCATGGGGCGAATGTCGGGCCCGGGTAACACCGGGGGTTATGCGCCCTACCGAGTCAGCAAGGCTGCGGTAAATGCAATGGTGCGAAATCTCGCCCATGAAACTGGGCTTGGTAGCCGTGGCGTACTGATCGACGCGGTCTGCCCGAATCACTCGCGCACCGACATGGGTGGACCAAATGCACCCCGAAGTGCCGCTGAGGGTGCCGCGACCTCGATCTGGCTGGCAACCCGCGCATTTACGCCCGGCGACATTACGGGTGTCCTTTGGGAGGATGAACAAATCGTGCCGTGGTAGGGCAACTATTGGCCGATCCAATTCGCCATGTTGTAGGTGATTAAGAATGCCCCGGTGCAGGCAACCGGCATCACGATTAATGCCGACCAGAACACCGGTCGATTTATCGACCATATGCGGTTTACTTCCCACCCAAAACCCGAGTAAGTTGTGAAGGCACCGCAAAAGCCAATTAATAAGAAGGTGCGCAGGTCACCGGTTGTTAATGCCAACACCGGGCCGGCAATTGCTGAACCAATAACATTGACGGTGAGTAACCCCCACGGAAATGGTGCCGTCCCACTTGCACCCAAGGTGCGCACCGTTACCCATCGATCAACCAGGTACCGCATTGGCGCACCGATTGCGGCTCCCAAGGTAACCGCCAAAATAGCGATCATCGCGGCTGCCGATCACTGATGCGCATGCCTAGGCGAACAGCCAACAAGCCGCCAGCCAGGGTTGCCACTAGGTAAGCCGCCGCGCGCCACCCTTGACCGTCAAGGAGTAGCACCCCAGATTGCGCGGCCAATGCCGAGAAAGTCGTGAAGCCACCCAAGATGCCGGTGATCAGGAACGGTCGGGCATTTGGCCAGCCGGTGCGCACGAGCAATACCGGGGCCAAAATGCCGATAGCTAAACACCCAATGAGGTTGACCGCCAAAGTCGATAGCGGGAAATCCTGTGGTTCCAGCGGCAAATTGCCGGCCACCAATAGATCAAGCCCATAACGGCCAAGCGAACCGATGATCCCACCGACCGCTATGTAGCCGAGGGTGCGCATTTGCCCCACTGCTGAACCCTACGGACTAGTGCCGCCAACTCCCCGCAAGGCGGCGATTGGACGAATGCGCCCGAACCGGGCACAATTAGCACTCGACAACTAAGAGTGCTAATTCGGAGGATCCGTGCCCACGTATGAATATGCGTGTTCGACCTGTGACACCAATCATGAGGTAGTGCAGCCGATCACCGACGACACCTTGACCGTCTGCCAGGTTTGCGGTGAACCTGGCTTACGCAAACTCTTTTCGAATGTCGGCGTCGTTTTCAAGGGCTCCGGTTTCTACCGCACCGATTCACGTGATAAAAAGAGCGACTCGATTTCGAGCAGCTCCAAATCAAGTGACACCAAGTCGAGTGAGAGCACCTCCGGTGACTCTAAGTCCAGCGACACTAAATCCAGTGACACTAAGTCCAGCGAATCCAAGCCCAGCGAGCCAGCGAAGAAGTCCGAGTCGAAAGTTCCTGCGAGTTCTGGGTCCAAGAGTTCAGCGCCAGCTACAACTTAAGTCCCTGCCTGTGGATAACTAATCGCGCGCTAAGCCGATTTTACTTAACCTTCGTCCATGATCGATCTGAAAAAACTTCGCACTGGCCCCCTAGCTCACTTCACCAGGCGCCACCGCCGATCAATCGCTGCCGCCTGTGCCGCCCTGGCCGTACTGCTCGCCCTTGGCTCCGTGCGTTCGGTCGCAACCCCGGCCAGCATTAACCCGCCAACCGGTACCCTCGAAACTTTGGAGAGCGGTTACGTCGCCATCCCGGTGCCGCTTTCGCCGCCGGCAGCAGCCGGGCTACTTCATGTTGGTGACATCATCGATTTAATTGCGGTCACCGACACCGGCATCGCATCAACCGTGGCCCGCGGCGCCCGCGTCACCGGGGTACCGGCCGCCGGCGGCTTTATGTCAAACACATCAGCGCTGGTGCTAGTTGCGGTGGATGAGCCGAGCGCATTAAGGATTGCTGGTGCAACCGGCAGCAGCGACCTGACTTTTGCCATGCATCCACAAATAGCGCTGCAGTAGTAGACCTTCGCTGAAAATGATCACGCCGCATGATGCGGTGGCACATCAGCACGTAGCCGTGCATCACTTGATCCAAAGCCACCAGCCTCATCGGTTGTCGTATCCGGCAGCAGATCAACCTGCAGGCGATCCGATTTAGCTCTCGTCGAACCTACTGAATCTAGAGCCGCATCAAAAGCACGCCCCATCGCGTGCAAGTCTTCCCGGGTTATGACAAATGGCGGCGACACCTGCAAACCACCGTCAGCCAACCACCGGGTAAGTACCCCTTGTTCACGGGCTGCCCGCACCAGCCGAGCACCGATTGTCGGGTCCTCCTTGATCACGTCGGGGCGCAGTTGAACCGCCCCGAGTAAGCCCACCGTGCGGACGGCCGCAACATGACTATGTGCAGCTAACGGGTTCAACGCGGCTGAAAGTACCGGTGCCAGATCAGCGACGCGGTCGACCAATTGCTCTCTCTCGATGATGTCTAGATTCACACTTGCGACAGCAGCGGCCGTCGCGTGCCCCGAATAGGTGTAGCCATGTCGCCAAATTAGCCCCGGGGTATTCCAGAAAGGTTCGGCAACTTGGCCACTCACCAGTACGGCACCCATTGGTAAATAGCCCGAGGTCAAGCCTTTGGCGGTCAACATTAGATCTGGTTGCAAGTCCCAACGCTGCGAAGCAAACATTGAACCGGTACGGCCGTACCCACTGATTACTTCATCGGCAACCAAGAGCACCCCACGCTCCTTGCAAATATCGCGAACCCGCGCCAGGTAACCATCAGGTGGCGGGTAGACCCCGCCGGCACCGATTACCGGCTCACAGAAGAAGGCGGCAACATTCTCCGAGCCGATGGCGTCTATCTCAGCAGCAAGAGCTTCAGCGTCATCCCAAGTTACGTTTTGAACCTTTGGGTCAGGCTCGCCGTGCCCCTCACGATTTGCGGGGATGCCACCGAGTGAAGTACCGGCGACATGCATGCCGTGGTAGGAACGCTCGCGGGCAATAATTCGAGTGCGTTTCGGCTCGCCCATCAGTGACCAATACCGGCTAATCATTTTGAGGGCCGTATCAACAGCGTCGCTACCCCCGGAGGTGAAGAACACTTTGGCATCGGCAAGGCCGGATAAGGCGGCCAAGCGATCTGCTAGGTCAAGGGTCGACTGGGTCGCATAATCACCGAAACTCGAATATGAGGCGATCAAGTTCATCTGCGCGGCTGCCGCATCAGCCATCTCGGTTCGACCATGGCCGACATTGCAATACCAAAGGGCCGCTGTGGCATCTAGGTATCTGCGGCCATCAGCCCCAATGACATGGGCCCCCTGCCCCGACGTAATAACGAAGTCGTGGCCGGCAACCGCCGACATGTCGGCGAACGGGTGCCACATTGCAGACGTGCGCTGGCTGGTCACCCGCTAAGCCTAGGCCACCGGTGGCGTAGCGTGCTCAACTATGGCCAGCCCACCAGCGCCGCGCCCGCCGCTAACCGGCCGCGTAATTCTGTTCGGTGCCACCGGGTACACGGGGCGCCTAACCGCCGAGGCCATGGTGCGTGCTGGGTTAGCACCGGTACTCGCCGGGCGCTCCGAGGCCAAGCTAACTGCTCTAGTCGCCGAATTGGCCCCGTTTGCGCCACTTGACGCAGCACCCACCTGGCAGGTCGCCGCTGTCAGTGATCAACAAAGTATCGACGCGCTATTAACCGGGCCGCAAGATGTCTTGGTATCTACCGTCGGCCCTTTTACCCAGCTAGGGGCACCGGCCATCACCGCCGCGATCAAGGCCGGCTCCAACTATGTCGACTCAACCGGTGAATCACCATTTATTCGTGAAGTTTTCGAAAAATACGGCGCCCAAGCCGAGGTAACCGGGGCCCGACTGTTAACCGCCTTTGGCTACGACTTCGTACCAGGCAATTTGGCCGGTGCACTTGCCTTGCAACAGGCCCGTGCCAAAGGCGCGGTGCCAACCCGAGTCGAGATCGGCTACTTCGTGGGCGGAGATAGTTTTGGGATGAGCAGTGGCACCAAGGCGAGCGCCGCCGCCATTGCGTTGTCGCCGTCTTTCGCCTTCCACCATGGCGGGATCATGACCGAGCGAAGTGCGCGAAGCACCAGCACCTTCCAAGTCGACGGTAAATCACTTGATGGGCTTAGTGTCGGCGGCAGTGAGCACTTCGCGCTCCCCAGACTTGACCAATCTCTGCAAGATGTTGGTGTCTATCTAGGCTGGGCGGGCAAGGCCACCAAGGCAGCCAGTGCCGCGAGCGGTGGGATCAGTGCGGCTGCGCGCATCCCCGGGCTAGCCAACCTGCTTGCTAAAGGCTTAAAAGCCGCGGTCGGTGAGACCACCGGGCAAGGGCCAACGCAAAGACAGCTAAGTGCCACGACCTCAATTGCCGTGGCGCGAACTTTTGACGGGGTCGGGCGCAGCCTTTCGAGTGTCCAACTCACCGGCCCATCACCGTATTTCTTGACGGCTGAACTACTCGCCTGGGCGGCGGCGATGTGCTTGGTGCATCCTGCCCCAACCGGCGGCGCCTTCGGCCCGGTCGATGCATTCGGCCTTGACAACCTGGTTCAAGGTTGCGCCGACATGGGATTAGCACCGGTGGCCACATGACGGTGTTGCAAGAAGTGGAATGGCGGGGGCGCCAATTGGCTCACACCGACCGGGTGCGCCCGTGGGTTACCCCACGCCTAGAAAGAAAGAAACTCGGCCTTACGCATCCTGTTGACGATTTCCTGTTCGACTATTACCCGTATTCGGTAAATAAGCTCACCACTTGGCACCCCGGCTTCGGAGTAGAACTACAAGGTGACGTCGCGGAGTTCGATCATTACCCCGCCTACCGGCGACTAAATAACGACGCCAATGGAATCACGGCCGACGCCAGCCCGCTGGCCACGAAGCAGGACCGACTAGATCTAGTGATTCGATTACTTGCTGGCACTAGTGCTCGTCCCGCGCTACTTAATTGTTTCGGATTACATGAATGGGCGATGGTCTACCAGACCCCAGATATTCGGCATCCCAGCTTTCCGCTGCGCGTCACCAACGAAGTAGTTACCGCCACCGTCGATGAAATCGGGCTGCGATGCACTCATATTGACGCCTACCGATTCTTCACCGACGCGGCAACGCCACTCAACATCATTGAGCCCACCCGAGAAAACCAGCCCGATCTCGAACAGCCTGGCTGCCTACACGCAAATATGGACCTCTATAAATATGCAATGTGGTTCACGCCTTGGATTAGCAGTGATCTGATTGCCGATTGCTTCGAGTTGGCACGCTCAGCTAGAACCCTTGATATGCGGGCGGCACCATACGACCTAATCGATCTTGGTTATGCGCCGATTCGCATCGAAACGCCTAACGGACGGCGCGAGTACGTCGATGAACAGCGCACCATAGCCGAGCGAGCACAGAACTTGCGCATAGAGTTGGCCTCGCACCTCCAAGTGCTCCGCGCAGCCAGGCCAGATCTAATTGGATCCGCGCAAGCGCGCGGATAAACCCGCCACGCATCCTTGGCGGTCGTCCAAATAAATGACTTACAAAGTGCCCTAAGGCCTTACTGCAGATATTTTGCAATTGAAAAATGGCCCTAATGACATTTGCGTGTGCCTTGATAGATTCAACGAAATAATCAAATTCAGATCAGGTACCAACTCATGATTGACCTAGGAAAGTGAGTGAGACAGTGACAATTCGACTTGGCGATGAAGCCCC
>CAMDKJ010000035.1 GCA_945900705.1 Bifidobacterium breve
GTGCCCGCAGGAAGCACCATGATGCCGTCATGCTCTTCACTTAGTGCCAGTTCACGCTCAGAGCAGATCATGCCGTCAGAGAGATGCCCATAAGTTTCGCGTGACGCAATTTCGAAACCACCGGGTAGCACAGTTCCGGGGAGGGCGACAACCACTGTGTCGCCTACCGTGAAATTGTGTGCACCACAAATTATGCCCCGGACACCGCCCCCGGCCGCGCCGACGTCGACCTGGCACCACCTGATCGGCTTCTTGAATTCGGTTAACTCCTCAATTTCAAGAACCTTGCCGACATAAAGCGCACCGTTAACGCCACCGCCTATTGTCTCGACAGTTTCAACTTCAAGACCAGCATCAATCAATCGCGCGGCCATATCACGACCGGTTTGATCCACGGGGATATCGATCAGTTCGCGCAGCCACGACACCGGAGCTCTCATCAGGACTCCAACCCGAAGGCCAAGGAGAACCGCAAATCGCCTTCGACCATATCGCGCATGTCGGTGACACCATTTCTGAACATCAAAGTGCGCTCAATGCCCATGCCAAATGCAAAGCCTCGATACTTAGCAGGATCAATACCTACGGACTGCAAAACTCGGGGATTGACCATGCCACAGCCACCCCATTCGATCCAGCCCTCACTTCCGCAGGTTCCGCAGGGTTCCTCCGAGTTATCTATCGAGGCGCCGCGGCACACAAAACACTGAACATCAAGCTCTGCACTGGGCTCGGTGAATGGGAAATACGAAGGGCGCAGCCGGGTCACGATGCCTGGACCGAACATTTCTTGGGCGAAGTGGTCAAGGGTGCCCTTTAGGTCACCCATGGTTAGTCCTTCGTCAACCGCGAGACCTTCAACCTGATGGAATACGGGAGTGTGAGTGGCATCAAGTTCATCGGTGCGATAAACCCGGCCGGGTGCGACCACGTAAATTGGCAACTGCCGATCGAGCATCGCGCGAATTTGGATGGGTGAGGTCTGGGTGCGCAAAACCACACCACTTTCGGGTGAACCCACATAGAAGGTGTCTTGCATGGTGCGCGCCGGATGATCTGGCGGCACATTTAGCGCATCAAAGTTAACCCATTCAGCTTCTGCCTCTGGCCCCTCGGCGATGTCGTATCCCATCGCAATGAAAACATCGCAGATTCGCTCCATCACCGTTGTTAGCGGGTGCCGGGCACCCAGCGGAACTCGCATCACTGGCAAAGTGACATCGATGAACTCCTCCGCGAGCGCGAATTCATCACGGGCTCGTTCGAGTTCAATCTGACGGGAGTCAAGGGCAGCTTTAACCGCTCCCCTGGCCTCACCAACCCGCTTGCCCACCTCCGCTTTGGCTGCCGGCGGCAAAGCCCCGATATCGCGGTTAGCCAAGGCCAATGGGGAGCGATCCCCAGCATGAGCCAAGCGCACCCCTTTAAGTACCGCTAGGTCACCGGCGGCCGAAACCGCCGCGAGGGCTTCAGCGACCATCGTGGCGATGGCCTCAGCGCCCAACACGGCGACCTGCTTAGGGTCGAATGAGGTATTTGGTCCGGACATCAGGTCGGAAGTATCTCACTCGCCGAGGATCGCCTTGGCCAATTGCTCCACCGTGGCGTCAAGATCTCCAGTTCCGTGCAAAATCAGGTCAGGGTGCTCCGGTACTTCATACACCTGACCGCGCCCGGTCATATTGGGCAGGTTGCCCGCGGCTGCTTTGGCATAGAGGCCTTTTGGATCACGTTCGGCGCACACCTCGACCGGAGTGTCGACATAAACCTCCAGGAACTCCCCCTTGGAAAACAGCTCGCGCGCTGCGGCTCGATCCCCGCGATAAGGCGACACCAAAGCCACCAACACCACTAATCCGGCATCGCACATCAATTTGCCGACCTCAGCAACCCGACGAACATTCTCGGCCCGATCCTCGGGAGTGAACCCAAGATCCTTATTCAAGCCGGTGCGCACATTGTCACCGTCAAGAACATAAGTGTGAACGCCCATGGCGTGGAGCCGGGCTACCGCAGAGTCAGCGATGGTTGATTTGCCCGACCCGGGTAGGCCGGTGAGCCACACCACCTTGCCCCCGTGGCCCATTAAACGGACTCGAGCCTCGCGATCAACGTCATACAGATGCGGGACGACATTGAAGGCGCGACGCATTACGTGGCGCACCAACCCAGCCGCGACGGTGTCGGCGGTCACCCGATCAACAAGCAGGAACCCACCGGTATCTCGGCAGAGTGCATACGGATCCATCGGTATTGGCTTATCCGTGGCAATTTCAACTCGACCGACATCATTCATATTAAGTAGTCGGGCGGCATGCTCAAAACCAGATTCAACGTCTAGTTGGAATCGCACGCTGGTGACGGTCGCGGGCACCGACCTAGACCCCGAAACCAGCAGGTAGGAGCGGCCGTGGGCTAATGGTTCTTCGCTTAGCCAGACAAGGTCAGCGCCAAATCGGTCAGCAGGCTGCACTAGACCCGGACCGCTTGCGGCAAGGAGATCACCTCGAGTTACGTCAACCTCATGATCCAAGGTCAAAGTTACTGCTTGCCCCGCGACCGCCTTAGCTAAATCCTTGTCATAGGTAACAATGCGATCAATAACTGCGGTTCGGCCCGAATCCGCGACCGTGATCTCATCACCTGGCGAGATCTCACCTGCGACGACCGTACCGGCATAACCCCGAAAATTGCCTTCCGCGCGAACCACAAACTGAACGGGGAACCGGAACGGTGCTGCGGTGGTGTCGGCGATCGGAACCCAAGCCGATAAGAACTCCAACAGATGCGGGCCTTCATACCAAGGCATAGTGGTTGCCGCAGCTGTAACGTTCTCGCCCGCGAACGCACTAAGTGGAATCGCGATCACCTGCGGTACGCCGAGTCGCGATGCAGTGGCTTTAACCTCTTCGACTAATTGCTCAAAAGTGCCACGGTCATAATCAATTAGATCCATCTTGTTCACCGCAATCACCACCGTCTTGACACCCATCAAGGCGCAGACGGTTAAATGCCGGTGCGTTTGCTTACGCACCCCACGCGCAGCGTCAACTAGCAGCACCGCGACATCGCCATTTGAAGCTGCTACCGCCATATTGCGGGTGTACTGCTCATGCCCTGGGGCATCGGCAATCAGTACGCGGCGGCCATTAGGCAAGTTCATATGTCGGTATGCAACATCGATAGTGATGCCCTGCTCGCGTTCTGCTTCTAGTCCATCGGTAAGAAGTGAGAAATCAACTTCACCCACCGGAATGGTAGAACCACCGCGCCGGGTTTGGCGGGCATACTCGAGTTGATCAGCCGGAACGCTTCCGGTTTCGGCAAGCAACCGACCAATGAGGGTCGATTTACCGTCATCAACAGAACCGCAGGTAACTAGGTGCAGGACCGGGGTTAGCGACGTAGCCATCAGAAGTAGCCCTCCGCCTTTTTGGACTCCATCGAACTGCCACCTTCTCCGTCGATCAACCTGCCGGCGCGCTCTGAAACATTTGATGACTCCATCTCGGCGATTAGGTCAGCGATGGTGTCGGCCGTCGACTCCACCGCGCCACTAAGTGGATAGCAGCCGAGAGTACGAAAACGCACGGACCGCATCTGCGCTTTCTCGCCTTCGCGCAGTGGGAACCTGTCATCATCGACCATGATCAGCACGCCATCGCGCTCCACTACCGGGCGTGGCTTGGCTAAATACAGTGATGGAATCGGGATATCTTCGCGCTCGATATAACGCCAGACATCAAGTTCGGTCCAATTGGAAAGCGGAAATACCCGCATACTTTGACCCTCGGATAGCGTCGTGTTGGCCGTACGCCAGAACTCTGGACGCTGCTTGCGCGGGTCCCAGCGGTGCCCCGGCTCCCGAAGGCTGAAAATCCGCTCCTTAGCGCGACTTCGTTCTTCATCACGGCGGGCACCACCAATTGCGGCGTCAAACCCATACCTATCAATACCTTCGCGAAGTGCCACCGTCTTCATTAGCCGCGTGTACTCGTGAGTGCCGTGGGTAAATGGCGAAACACCTTCGGCCATCGCGGCTTCATTCTTGGCAATCCGCAGATCCAGGCCAAGTTGCCCCGCGCGAAGGTCGCGAAATTCGATCATCTCGCGAAATTTCCAGGTGGTATCGATATGCATTACCGGAAATGGCAGCGGCGCTGGCGCGAAAGCCTTAAGAGCCAAATGAAGCAGCACCGAAGAGTCTTTGCCGATACTGTAAAGCAAAACCGGATTTCGGAAAGCTGCCGCGGTTTCACGATAAATGTGGATCGCCTCAGCTTCAAGCTCCTCAAGAACTGCTATATACGGAACGGCTAACTCGGTCATGCTTCGGAAAGCACCTCCATGCCTGCCGATAGCGTGCCGTTACCGAAAGTTGGATCTGCGCCCTTGGCGGCAATTGCCGCAGCCCGTGCTGCGCGCCTTGCCTCCGCGCCCGCATAAGCCTCTTGCGCAAAATCGGGATCCACCGGAACCGAAGGCACGAGGGCGACCGGATGGAGCCCGGTGAGCCAGGCATCAAGTTCGGGGCCGGATTCGTATGAGGTGATCAAGCAATATCTGGGCTCATTACCCGCGTGCCAAACTGCGTGATAAAGCCGCTGGGTATCAATCACTACTTGGGCGCCAGCCGGCAATGCGATTCGCGTTTCGGTCGCCGGGTCGTCCTTGTCTTCACGCAGGATCATCACTGAGTCACGGTTATCAGTGAGATTACAAAAAGCTCGGACGATCCACCCGGTACCTTCGGGATTTAGTCGATTATTGTCATCGCGGTGCAGGTTGTAGATCGCATCCGCATAGGTGTTTGGCTGTAATTCGATAACCCGACAGCGGCCAATATTTGCCCCTGGCTCTTGGACCCGCTCGGTTAATCTGGGAGCCAGTGCCACATTCTCCGGCACCCAAACACCGTCTTTGTCGGTCTTGGCGGGGGTGTGATTCCAGAATCCATCGCATTCCATCTCCCCGTAGGCACTTGCCAGCGGGGCGAAGCGGGTCTCACCGGATGACTTCCAGTCAACGAAAACCAAATTCTCCCACTCGCGAACATCTTGTGACTGGTCATAGGAATCCAACACGACATAACCGGTCTGCGAAAAGATCGGTAGTTTCAGGTAAGTCATTGGTCCCCTTCTTTCTCTCGAACGTTATGTAATTCTTGCACGCCGACGGCCTGCGTCCGAGTACAGACATACGGCTACCGCCGATGCAATATTTAGGGATTCAGCCGATCCATGAATTGGAATACGAACCCGGACATCGGCCGCCTCCTGTAAGAAGGCACCAACCCCATGGGCTTCTGACCCAAACACCCACACCGTGGGATTCATCACAGGGGCCGAATCCAGCCACTCAAACAACTCACGTTCACCATCTGCCGCCGTTGCCACGAGCACTGCGCCCTGCTGCCGCGCTACTGCGACTAGGTGATCTGCGCGCACCTGAGGCACCACCGGTAAATGAAATATTGAGCCCGCGCTCGCCCGAACGCATTTGCCGTTGAATGGATCCACAGACTCACCTGTTAACAGCACTGCGCGCGCACCAGCCGCATCGGCGGTTCGAATAATTGTGCCGACATTGCCGGGATCAGAGACCTGATCGAGTACCACCAAAACTGAAGGTCGATCGGCCATAATTTCATCAAGGGTGGGGATCTCCATCCCGCAGGTGGCAAGCCAACCCTGGGGTGACTTGGTTTCTGCCATCGCCTCGAGGACGCCTTCAGACACAATCGTTATTTCAACGTCTGCGGCACGCGCCGCCTGCATGATCTCGCCCCAGCGCTCCATCGCGCCGGTGGTCACAAACACCTGGCGAATATCGGCTCGATGCGCAAATGCCTCACGCAAGGCCTGCGGACCCTCAACAATGAAAGTCGCAGAATCCTTGCGGCCGGCCTTGGTCTGCAGTTTTTTGACCGCAGTCACCGTTGCCGATCGCCGAGAAGTTAGATCAGCCGGCGCCACGAACTTTTAGGACGCAGGAACTGCAGCGCGAGCAACCTCGACAAGCACGGCGAATGCCGGCGCGTCATTAACCGCAAGTTCTGCAAGCATGCGGCGATCAACTTCAACGCCAGCAGCCTTAAGACCTTGGATCATGCGGTTATAGGTCATCCCATTGGCGCGAGCGCCGGCGTTGATACGTTGGATCCAAAGGCGGCGGAAATCACCTTTACGCGCGCGACGATCCGCATACGCGTAGACGAGTGAGTGAGTGACCTGCTCCTTGGCCTTGCGATACAAACGTGAACGTTGCCCACGGTAGCCGCTGGCGCGCTCAAGGATCTCACGACGCTTCTTGTGCGCATTTACTGCGCGTTTCACACGTGCCATGTCAGTCTCCTGAAAACGAGGTGGATGGTTGGACGAAAGTGACTAGCGGCCTAGCAGTTTCTTGACCCTCTTGCGGTCTGCCGGAGCGACCACCTGATCCGACTCAAGGCGACGGGAGCGCTTGGCGGACTTGCTTTCCATCAGGTGACGGCGATTGGCTTGCTCATGGGTGATTTTCCCGGAGCCGGTGACCTTGAATCGCTTCTTCGCACCACTATGTGTCTTTTGCTTCGGCATATCGTCCTCGCTTGTCTAGGGAAGTACCTTGGTCCGACTCGTTATTCGGCATTACTTAACCGCTGCTACATCTAACTCTTCTACCATTTCGGTCACGGCTTCGGTCACGGCTTCGGCTTGAGCCACTCCTTCGAGAGCAAACTCTGCTCGCGGTTCGCGTCGAGCTGAGTCTGGCTTCCGTCTTAGCGGTGCAAGTACCATGATCATGTTGCGGCCGTCTTGCTTTGGTGTTGCTTCAACAAAACCGATTTCACCAACATCATCGGCAAGCTTGGCTAGTAGCCGAAGTCCAAGTTCTGGGCGGCTTTGCTCACGACCACGGAACATGATCGTGATCTTGACTTTGTCACCCGCCTTAAGGAACCGCTCGATGTGACCCTTCTTGGTCTCGTAATCGTGCGGATCGATCTTCGGTCGGAGCTTCATTTCCTTGATAACGGTGTGAATCTGATTGCGCCTAGACTCGCGCTCCTTCATGGCTGCTTCGTATTTGAATTTTCCGAAGTCCATAAGTTTGCAAACCGGCGGCTTTGACATCGGTGCCACCTCGACCAGGTCGAGATCTGCTTCAACTGCCAATCGCAACGCATCCTCGATGCGAACGATACCTACCTGCTCGCCATTTGGTCCGACAAGTCGAACTTCAGGCACACGGATTCGGTCATTGATCCGGGGCTCGACGCTGATGGTGCCTCCAAGCTGTAGTGGGCTGATCTACCCCGGAAACCACAGTGACCTCCGGCGCGGCGCACGGAGGTCTCGGCACGACACAACAACGCGCCAAGTTACAGCGCTCTGCTGAGCACATGACCCGTGGCACCTTTTTAACCAGCTGAACCAGTTGCTTGCGAACAGTTGGCGGTGTACGGGTGGGAACCGAGGCTCCGCTTGCATGATCTGGCCAAGGCCAGGCCAATCCCCAGAAGCCTACCAGCCCGTCAGTGAATCAATAAACCGCGCTTCAACGGGAGCACGGTTAGGAGTTGACTCAGGCCAACGGCGGCTAGGAATTCAAAGACCAGGGGCCAAGAATCCCAGACCTGCAAAATCACCCCGGTTAGCAGTGGCCCGAGGGCGGCCAGTGCATAACTGACGAAAAAAGCCATGGCGGTGAGCCGGGCGGCCCCGGCCGCATCCGCGCAATACTCGCTGAGCAGCACTAATCCAAGGGCAAAAGTGCCTCCTAGGCCGATCCCGCCAACAATGAGCACCAAGGCGGGAAGGAAGCCGGGAGCTAGCCCAATTAGCAGCAGCGCCGCCGAGCTGATCAACACCACTAAGGCGTATATGGAGCGGCGAAATCTAGTTCGGTCAGCCAATGGGGGCAAGACGAACGCGGCGACCACCATCGCCACCGTAAATAGGCCAAATAGGCCACCACCGGCGGCCTGATCCCAGCCCCGCTCGTCATATGAGGCGGCCAGCCAGGCCACGGTGCTGTAGAAGATGACTGAATTTAGGGCCAAGAACATGGTCAAAGCCCAAGCGGTTTTGTTGCGCCAAGGCAGGGCACTTAGTCGCACCGTCGCGCTCGGCGCCCGCTCATGACCCCCCGTGGGCCGCTCAATAACGATCCACCCGATCAGGGCAATCAGTGCGGGAATAGCCCAAAACGCCAAGGCGATAGTCCAAGAATGTGCCCAGATGGCGATTGGCACAGTTAGTGCCCCGCCGATCCCGGCCCCCAGCATGAGGACCGCACTCCAGATACCAGTTGCCCGACCGACCGCACCGGGTACTTGCTCCCGAACGATGCCGGGTACCAAACCGGCGGCTAGGGCGATGCCCACCCCGGCGAGAAATGCGGAGACATACAAAACCCCGGGCACGGCACCCAAAAGGCGCATGAGCAACGCAAAAACCAAAATGCCAAGGGCGATGGCCACCGTGCGGCCGCGGCCGAACCGGTTCGAAACCGCCGGGACCGCGAGCGCAAAAATCCCCATACAAAGCACCGGGATAGTGGTGAGGGCCCCAAGTGCTATGTCATTCCAGCCCAGTTCTGCCCGGATTTCCACAATCACTTCGGGAACACTTGAAATTGCCGCCCGCAGGTTGGCCGCCACCAAAACGAGGCCGAGCATAGGAGCGAAGGCCAAGGGCACCCGTGCGGTAGGTCCCTGGGGTGAGATCACTTGCTGAATACTTCACCCGTACCCTCACGCCATGGCATCGGGG
This sequence comes from Bifidobacterium breve, assembly GCA_945900705.1. Taxonomy (GTDB): domain Bacteria; phylum Actinomycetota; class Actinomycetes; order S36-B12; family S36-B12. The sequence goes on from CAMDKJ010000035.1 coordinate 8,760, forward strand.
GGCAAGAAGTTGGCGCGACCGGCGTTTGCCGATGATGATGGCTCACCGGATTTAGAGTTGCGAACTGCACTGATCTCCCCAACCGGTTCATTGATCGCACTCTTGAAAACCAGTCGACTCTTGGTGGCGGTGGTGTCGGTTGCTGGTGAGACCAGCGCCGACGGCTCCGACAAGAGCAGCCACCTGGCAGCGGTTTCGATGATCAACGATGCTGGACAAAAAGGCTTGCTGGCGTTCACCGGGGTGGACTCACTGGCCACCTGGGACCCGTCCGCACGTCCGGTACCGGTGCTCGGGGCTGAAGCAGCGCAATCAGCGATCGCCGATGGCGCCAAGGCACTTGTTATTGATGTCGCCGGGCCGCAGCGCTACGTCGTGACCGGTATTGCCCTCGTTGAACTAGCCGCTGCGGACTAAAGGCGGCAAGCGTGGATATCGGTGACCAGGATTCCGCGAGCCCCTAGGTCATACAGCTCATCCATGACCCGGTGCACATCAGCACTTGGCACCATCGCGCGCACGGCCCGCCAATTTGGGTCATGCAGTGCCGAAATCGTCGGTGACTCTATGCCGGGTGTGATAGCACATGCATTTTCGAGTGACTCAAATCTAATGTCGTAGTCAACAAGTACGAATGAGCGCGCGACCATGACTCCGTTTAGGCGCCGGACGAATGTTTCAACAGCCGGATTCACTTGCGCATCGCGGCGCTGGATCAATAATGCTTCGGAGACGAGTAGCGGTTCACCTATTAGCTCAAGACCAGCACGCTTAATAGTTGCTCCGGTGGCAACGACATCGGCAATGGCATCAGCGACACCCAGAGCCACCGCATTCTCGACTGCACCATCAAGGCGGACCACCCGTGCCGAAATACCGTGCTCGGTGAGCCACGAATCAAGTAATCCCGAGTACGAAGTTGCGATACGGAGGCCCGCTAAGTCTGCGGGCGACTTTGCGCTGCCTACCGGAGCTGCAAAACGAAAACTCGAGGGTGCAAATCCCAAAGCCAGCACCTCCTTGGCATCCGAACCAGAATCCAGCAGCATGTCACGGCCGGTGATACCTAAATCTAAAGTGCCCTCGCCGACGTAGATAGCAATATCTTTCGGCCGCAAGAAATAGAATTCAACATCGTTTTCAGGATCACTGATGTAAAGATCGCGTAACCCACCTGCACGCAGGTAGCCAGCCTCAGTAAGCATGGCGCGTGCTGGCTCGGCAAGTTGCCCTTTATTCGGAACAGCGATTCTCAGCATCTCCATCACAGCCGCCGATAAACATCGTCGAGGCTGACTTTGCTGGCCAGCATTAACACCTGTACGTGGTAGAGCAACTGTGCGATCTCTTCAGCAGTGCGCTCTTGGCCTTCGTACTCGGCCGCCATCCAAGCCTCGGCGGCTTCCTCTACGACCTTCTTGCCGATGGCGTGCACCCCTTGGTCCAGCAACTTAACCGTGCCTGAGTTCACGTCCTGGTGGGCGATTTTGCGCGCCAACTCAGCGTAGAGGTCATCGAAGGTTTTCACGTGCCCAGCCTATGGCGCTGGCTAAACGTTGAGATCGCGCAGGGTAATTGCCGTAGTAATGGCCGCCCCGGTGGCCTCAGCGCCTTTATCCTCACTGGATCCAGGTAGCCCCGCACGATCCATCGCCTGGGCCTCGGTATCACAGGTGAGCAGGCCAAAGCCGACTGGAATTAGGTGGTCAAGTGCCACCCGGTTCAGCCCGGCTGTTGCGGCTTCACAGACAAATTCAAAATGCGGAGTTCCTCCACGGATAACTACACCCAGGGCAACCAGCACATCAAACTTCCCGGATACCGCACATGCTTTAGCCACCACCGGCAATTCGAAGGAACCGGCTACGCGAATCACCGCAGCCTCCGCTCCGGCCGCAGCGCAGGCGCGGTTGGCACCTGCGATTAGACCCGACATCACCTGCTCATGCCACGAAGCAGCAATAATCGCCACCCGGATACCTTCGCCCCGGGGCGCCATGTCGGGAGATCCGGAACCACTCATGGGGTGTTCTCCTGAGCATCGAAGCTTAGAGTGTGACCCATCCGTTCAACTTTAGTATGCAGGTACGCAACATTGTGATCGTTTGCATCAATCTCCATCGGTACCCGCTCGGTTATGGACAAGCCATAACCCTCAAGCCCGGCCCGCTTGGCTGGGTTGTTCGTTAACAACCGCATGGACCTGATACCAAGATCGGCAAGGATCTGCGCACCGGTGCCGTAGTCCCGTGAATCAATAGGCAGGCCTAGATCTAAATTCGCATCCACGGTGTCGCGTCCTGCATCTTGTAACCCATAGGCGCGCAACTTATGGAGTAGCCCTATCCCCCGGCCTTCATGACCCTTCACATAGAGCACCACACCGCGGCCTTCAGCGGAAATCTTTTTCATTGCCCCGTGCAGTTGGGGGCCGCAGTCACAGCGTAAAGACCCGAATACATCTCCGGTCAAGCACTCGGAGTGCACTCGAACAAGAACATTCTCGCCATCGGATATATCTCCTACCACCAATGCCACGTGTTCAGACCCATCTACCTCACTGCTGTAGCCAACCGCAATGAAATCTCCGAACTCCGTTGGTAGCTTGGTGGTTGCTACGCGCTTGATCTGTTTTTCGGTGCGGCGCCGGAACCTAATTAGGTCAGCAATGGAAACCATGACGAGCCCGTGCTCATCAGCGAATCGACGACAATCCGGTGCCCGCATCATCGTGCCGTCATCATTTACCAATTCACACAGGGCACCCGCTGGGGAAAGCTCGGCTAATTTGGCGAGATCCACGGCGGCTTCAGTGTGACCGGCACGCCGCAATACCCCACCTTCGACGGCGCGAAGTGGCATCACATGACCTGGCCGAGTTAAGTCTGAAGCATCGGTTGACGTATCTGCCAGCACCCGAATCGTTCGTGCCCGATCAACCGCCGAGATACCAGTGCTCTCAACGTCACGCGCATCAACCGACACCGCATATGCGGTGCCCTTGCGGTCTTCATTCACCGCGGTCATCGGCGGTAGGCCCAAGCGGTCAAGAACCTCACCGCTCATACCGACACAGATGTACCCGGAGGTATATCGGATCATGAAAGCCACATTTTCTTGGGTCGCAGCCGATGCGGCAAAAATCAGGTCGCCTTCATTTTCACGGTCTTCATCATCAACTACAACTATCGGCATTCCCGCCTTAATCGCCGCGATTGCCGAATCAATCGAGTCAAGTCCTGCCGATGGATTGGTATCAACAAATGGCTCAGCAGGTACCGCCGGCACTATCTTTGCGATGTCATTGGCAAATACCTCGTCGGCCGGGATCACTTAGCATCGCCCTTCATTAGCCGCTCGACGTACTTTGCGATTACGTCAACTTCTAGATTTACGATGTCACCAACGGTCAGCCCACCCAATGTGGTGTGCTCTAAAGTCGTTGGAATGAGGGATACCGAAAAGTAATCGGGGCCGGCTTCAACAATGGTTAGCGACACCCCGTCAACCGTA
>CAMDKJ010000036.1 GCA_945900705.1 Bifidobacterium breve
AGGACAAAAAGCCCGGCAATGGGCCCAGCGCCGTCGATGAGCTTACTTAGTTCGCTATTCGGATCTGGATCCATTACCTGCCCCTTAGTCCCGCGAATAGATCATTTTCCGGTAGTTCAACGGCAATGGTTGATCTTGCCAGTTGAAAATCTTCGGTCGGCCAAACTGTTTTTTGTAGTTCCATCGGAACAGCGAACCACCGCCCTTCGGGGTCGATCTGGGTTCGATGCGCTGACAAGGCCTGGTCGCGGACCTCAAACCATGCGGCCGCATCGACACGAGTTGTTAGTCGATCCGCATCCTCCGGGCGATCCTTCCAGTCTTTGAGCCAATCGTCATAAGGGGATTCCAGATCAGCATCCGTCATTGCCAAGTGCAGCGCCAGCACCCGCTGCTTACTGAACTGTTGGTTGTAGTAGACCTTGGAAACCTGCCACGGCGCACCGCCAACACCTCGGTACATCGCGGGGTCAGCGGCTGCATCAACCGCGGCCATGGTCACTTCATGGGTGCGGATGTGGTCTGGATGCGGGTAGCCACCTTTTTCGTCATAGGTGGTGACAACCTGTGGCTGAAATTCACGTATCAGTGCGACCAACGGCGAGGCGACGACTTCGAGCGGCAGGGCCGCGAAGCAACCCGCCGGCAGCGGAGGCAGCGGGTCACCCTCCGGGAACCCAGAATCTGGGAAACCCAGCCAAACTTGACGCACCCCCAAAATCTCAGCGGCCCGCGCCATCTCCCGTCGGCGTACTTCCTCCAGGCCCAGTTCGGCAACCTCGGCCGCCGCCTGCTCATTTAGTACGTCGCCACGCTCACCGCCGGTGCAGGTCACCACCAAGACTTCAACGCCCTCGGCCACATATTTAGCAGTAGCGGCGGCACCCTTGCTCGATTCATCATCGGGGTGGGCATGGACCGCCATGAGGCGCAGGTCTGGGTACACAAGCATTAGTGTGGCATTCATGCCTTCGCCATTTCGCCGGGACCAACTCTCCCCGCAGATGATCGCCCGATATGGGCTAGATCGACGACCAATAGGCACCATTATCGGCGCAACTCTTTTGATAGTGGGTTTTGTGGCCGCCCTCATTTTTGTCTCACTCGGACTAAATCGCGACACGCTAACCGCCACCCTAATCACCTGGGATGACGTGGCTCCCGACCACGTGTCAGTGACATTCGATGTGCAACGCCAGGCGGCAGACACCGTCACTTGCGTCGTGCGCGCGCAAGACAAATCCAGAGCCGATGTCGGCTACGCCGCCATCACCCTTGAACCCGGAGCAGCAACTGTGCGCGTTGATTACGAGCTTCGCACCTTGGCGCCCGCCTATGTCCTCGAACTCTTGGGATGCAGTGTCGGGCCCACCGCGAATGTGATCCAACCCCAATTCCCGCCCGGTGTCGTACCGCCAAACCAGCCCTGGTCCCCATAATCGATAACGATTCACGCTCGCAGTTCCCCTTTTATGAATTCACCGTTACCCTCGTCTTTCATGAGCGAAGTGACTTGGCTGACCCAAGAGGCATATGACCGACTACAAGGTGAACTTGCCGAGCGCGAAGGCCCGGGCCGCACCGAGATCACCAAGCGCATTGAACTCGCCCGCGAAGAAGGTGACTTAAAGGAGAACGGCGGCTACCACGCCGCAAAAGAGGAACAGGGCAAAAGTGAGGCCCGGATTCGTCAGCTGCGGCAGCTCTTGGAGAGCGCACAGATCGGTGTGCCAGACGCCGAAGCTGACGAAGTAGCTCAGGGCAAAGTTGTAACCGTGCGATTCCCATCCGACGGCGAAGTCGAAACTTTTTTGCTGGGCTCACGCGAAGAAGCAGCGCACGCCTCCATCGAGGTTTACTCCCCCACCTCACCACTGGGTTCAGCGGTAATTCACAAGCGCGTTGGCGAGAGTGCCGTTTATCAGCTGGCCAATGGCAAGGAGATGTCGGTTGACATCGTAAAAGTCGAGCCGTATATCCGCTAGCGCGAAGTGGCGTTGCGGTACTTGCGTACCGCCAAGGGTGCAAAGATTCCGATTAGGACCGCGCAGGAAATCAGGGTGTACAGCGCCGCATGGTCAAGTGACCAGTAGTGCGGTTGGATACCCGTCGGGTTACCGAATAGTTCACGCGTGGCCAGCACCAAAGTAGATATCGGGTTATAGGCGGCTATCGGCTGCAGCCAATCTGGCATTGAGGAAATCGGCACAAACGCATTAGACAGGAAGGTCAACGGAAACAACCACGCCAATCCTGCGGTATTTGCTGTCTCGGGGTTAGGCACACTCAACCCGATCCAAGCGCCAACCCACGCAACCGTGTAGGCAAAAAACAGCAACAGGGCGTAGGCCAGGAGTGCGCTAAATAAGCCATTATTTATGCGCCAGCCAACGAGTAACCCGGTGATGCTTAATACCGCTAGCACCAGAATTTGGCGGACTGCGTCTGCGAACGTACGACCTAAAAGCACCGCTGATGGCGACATCGGCAAGGCGCGAAAGCGATCAATGATGCCCCGACTCATGTCTTCGGCAAGGCCCACCGTGCTCGCTGCTGCCGCGAAAGCAACCGTCTGGCCGAAAATACCCGGCATCAGGTATTGGCGATATGCATTTGCCGCATCAGCCGGGCTCGCGCCGTCACCAGGGATGGGAATTGCACCCCCAAAGACATACGCGAAGAGCAGCACGAAGATAACGGGCTGCACCAGTGAAAAGAAGAGCAACTCGGGTACTCGAATGGTTTGAATGAGATTACGTCGCGCAACTACGAACCCGTCGTGCAATGCCCAACCGTAAATCGGTCGCCGCAAGGCGACCGGACGACCTACCGTAATTGCACTCATCGCCTACGTACTCCTCTTCGACGAGTTGGTTCAGGGCGTTGGGTTTCGTCCTCGGCCAGATGGCCGGTCAATGACATGAAGACATCGTCAAGGGTTGGTCGGCGCAACATGATGTCGGTAATTTCAATTTGCTCAAGGTCAAGAGCTCTAATCGCCCCAACCAAAACCATTGAACCGCCACTTACCGGTGCTGAAATCTTATTGCCCTCAATCAACGGGTGTCCTGAGATAACCGACTCCATAGCGCGCGCGGCGCGCTCGGCAGTGGCATCATCATGGACGGTTACCTCAATGCGGTCACCGCCTATTTGATCTTTGAGTTGCTCAGCGGTGCCGTGCGCGATCACGTGTCCGTGGTCAATTACCACAATGTTTTGCGCTAATTGATCGGCTTCTTCCAGGTACTGAGTTGTCAACAGCACGGTGGTGCCATCGGCCACCAAATCGTTGATTACCTGCCACATGCCGAGTCGAGAGCGCGGATCTAGCCCCGTTGTCGGCTCATCCAGGAACAAGATCTCCGGCCGGGCGATCAAACTAGCCGCGAGGTCAAGTCGCCGGCGCATACCACCTGAGTAGGTGCGGACAGAGCGATCAGCGGCATCATCAAGATCAAATGAAGTCAGCAACTCCTCGGATCGAGCTTTGACATACTTCGGTGTTAGATGGAAAAGATCACCGAACATTCGCAAGTTTTCGCGTCCGGTTAAGTACTCATCAACCGCCGCGAACTGGCCCGTCAGACCGATCATCCGCCGAACCTGATTAGCCTGCTTAACAACATCAAAGCCAGCGACTTCAGCGTGGCCACCCGTTGGTCTCAAAAGGGTGCTCAAAATGCGCACCATGGTGGTTTTGCCCGCGCCGTTCGGGCCCAAAAGGCCAACTACCTGACCCCTTTGCACCACAAGATCCATGCCGTCAAGGGCTTTAACATCACCGAAGGTGCGAGTGATGCCCTCGGCATAAACCGCTGGTTTGTCTGACATATTTCTGAGCCTAACGGTCGAGAATTTCATAGCCGGCTTCGGCCAATTGGCGAAGCAACTCGTCGCGGTGTTCAGGGCCCCGGGTCTCAACTTGAACCACAATTTCGACTTCGTCAACTGACAACCCGGGGTCAAATCGATTGTGCTCAATCTCGACTACATTGGAATTCGACTTGCGCACGGCCTCCAGTAATTGCGCTAGTGAACCCGGCTTATCAAGTACCCTCACTCGAACCGTCAAGAAGCGACCCGCGGCCGCCATGCCAAACCTGATGATGCGCATGAGCAGCAACGAGTCGACATTTCCGCCGCTAATTACCACGGCAACAGGGGGTTCGAAATCCTGCGGACGCGCGAGTACAGCTGCAGTCGCCGCTGCACCTGCGGGTTCAACAAGTAATTTCGCCCGCTCCAGCAGCATCAAAACTGCACGAGCGATCTCACTCTCTGAAACTGTGACGATTTCGTCAACAAGATTCGAAACGATCGCAAATGGCACCTCACCTGGTCGACCAACGGCGATGCCGTCTGCCATGGTGTTCATCGTGGTTAATGCAATGGGTGCGCCCGCTTTGAGTGAGGCTGGATATGCAGCCCCTTGCTCCGCTTGTACTCCAATAACTCGCACTTCAGGCCTTACTGACTTGATTGCTAGCGCCACCCCCGCGAGTAGGCCACCGCCGCCCGTGCAGACGACAACTGTTTTCACATCGGGCAGCTTCTCGATAATTTCTAGCCCGAGAGTGCCTTGGCCGGCAACTACATCAGCATGGTCGAAAGGATGAATAAGTACCGCCCCGGTGCGTTCGCTGAATTCGCGTGCCGCCTCAAGTGCAGTATCGATTGTCGGACCGGCGAAGTAGACATCAGCACCGTAACCTTTGGTGGCTTCAATTTTCGGAATAGTCGCTCCGTCTGGCATGAAAACCGTGACTTTGACGCCAAGTAGTTGGCCGGCGACGGCTACCCCCTGCGCATGGTTACCGGCGCTGGCAGCAACAACCCCACGCGCTCGCTCGGATTCGGAGAGTTGGGCAATCTGGTTGTAAGCACCGCGGATTTTAAATGACCCAGCGCGCTGCAAATTCTCGGTGACCAACATCACCGGACCGCCCACCAGAACTTCTAACCACCTAGCGCCGGCCAACGGCAAATCTCGTATAACCCCTTGTAGGCGCACAGCCGCCTGCTCTATGTCGGCAAACTGCGGAAGTTCGCTATCGCCCATGGGCTTCATCCTTCCAGCACCGGTTTAGTCGGTAGCGCCCGCTGGGCCGCCAGGTGGGCATTTGATGCCGCGTGCCGGCCGGCGGCCCCAGCAGACCCATTATCCGTGCGCACCGCCCCCGAGTAGCCGCCCCAGGCACCGCGGGCTGCGGTATTGGCGCGATGAAAGTCAATTATCTCGGTGGCTTTCGCCCGCAGCACCAGATCACCTGCCTTGCGACCGGCCCGGCCCCTGCCGTGTTCTGCAAATACTTGATCGCGGGCTCCCGCGCGTGCTTCCTTAAGCCGCTCTTCTATCCGCGCGATGTAGGAGCGATAGAAACTTACCCTCGCGGTATGGGCCGTGTGCGGCTTAGTCGAACGGGACCAGCGGCCGCCGGATTTACGGTGGGACAGATAGGACTCGGTGCGCCAAGTCCCAAGGTTTATCCACGCCTGTGCCGCGTAGGTCATCTGCACGGCTAACGAGGCGAAGAGTGCCTCAATCGCATCAAGATCACCCGGCATCCCGTATGCCATGACATAAGTTGAGTTACTTGCAATGTCAACGTGAGCGTCATTTGCGTGTGCCACCGCGATGAACAGCGAGATCAGGTGCTGATTGGCCCTCTTGCCCTTTTCACCAATGGTGACAGTACGAATTTCCGGGCTTTGGCGCATTTCAATCTTCGCGGTGTGCGCTCTGGCAAATGCCAGATCAACACTCGCGGCTGTTGCCAATGCTTGAGCCTTCATTAAATATGCATCAGCCTCCGCTGCATTGTCGGTGCGCTCGGCTTTCGCGAGAAGTGCACTAATTCGCTCAATCGACATACGAGCCCACGGTTACTCCCGCACCTTGAAATGCACCTTGTAGCACCAGCGCGGCTTCGAAGCCCAGTACTTCGCAGACCAACTGACACATGGTGGTCGTGAACCGGCCGCCGTGAAAGGCATGCGCACTAGTTGCGGGATCCGCTACAACAAACAGCAGGTGGTGGGCCAACTCATGCAGTAGCACCGCCTCACAGCAGGCCCACCCAGGTACGCCGGCGGTGCCCGAAAGTGGAACGGCGATGGTTCTATTCTCGAACTCGTAGTGCGCTTTGGCCTGCCCGGCTCGGGCGCGCACAAGCACCGACCCGGTATTTGGAAAACTCGCGACGATCCGGTCAAGGCCCAGTACGTCATCGCAATAGTTTTGCATCAACTCGACAGTTTCAAAATACTGCTGTTTCGGTAACGTCAGCCGGGAGCCGAAAAAATCGATTACCCCACCGCGATCTAGTGCCGCAGACCATTGGTTTTCAGCGGCATAGACCAAGGCACGTGATGTGTCGCGTTCAGCCACCGCGGTTCCCTGTCAAGACTGCGGCCAAGTCGGACGCTCTGACGGCCCAGGCCTGCTGAGCGCACCAGTGGCGATGCCCGCGAAGAGGGCCGCGCCAATCGCGCCCGGTTCATTAACGTCACAGGTGCGGTAATCACCAAGTCGCCGCTGCTTGACCTCAGCAACCATCGCATCATGGATCCAGCCACCACCCACCACCGCCGAAGTTCTGGGACCGATCACGCTCTCGACGAAATCCGTCATGGTGGCACTTTGTTCGAGGAGGTCTTCGACCGCAACCCGCCAAGCCAATGCCGGTGACGATTCGTCATCTATCCCGGAAAGCCGAAGGCCACGGTGCGATGCTGGATCCAATTTCATTGCGGAAGTCAATCGATCAACACCAAGTGCTGCCCTGGCCAACTCCCTGGCTTGTTCGCGGGTCTTCACGCCGAGTAATGCGTGCACCCGCTCCATCGACAGGCCCGACAAAGTCGCTGCGAGTACACAGAAGTGGTCTGGGATAACCGACCAAAGCACAGCGGCATCTTGATCAACAAGTAGTTCAATCTCTTCGCGCGATAGCGGTGCCGGCGCAAATCGCATCAAGGCCTCAGCTGTACCCATCGAATTAAAGAACACACCCGCTATTGCGGCACCGGAGGCGAAGGCAGCAGACTGATGATCCATCCCGGTTACGGTCAAAACCGCACCTAGATATGCATCGGGTAGGTAGTTGCGGACCGAACCACAATCGGTTCCGGCTATGACAAAGCGGCTCGGCAAAAGGTCGCCGGTCAACCGCAGGGTTTGCTCCCAGGGTTCGCAAGTAACCACATCGAATAGCCCCGTGCGTGAGGTTAAAGACAACTCACCTACCTGCTCACCGCCGAGGTAATGGACGATCCACTCGGCAACACACAAATGCCGAACGGCTTCGCTGGCCCCCGGAATATTTCGCTGTAGCCACAAGATCTTGGCCACCGATGGTTTTGAGTTCAGCCGCATCCCGACATGCCGATGAAACTCAGGTGGCGAAATATGCTGCTTGATTAGTTCTACTTCACCGCGTGGGTCGTGCCACGCCAAGGCCGGTGCTACTACCGCACCGGTCGCATCCAGCAAGATCCCGGTCTCAGCCATTCCGGTGACGCCGATGCCGGTGACCTTGGCCCCGGTCGGCCAGCTAGTCGACCTCGTCAGCAAGGTGAGCACATCGGTGGCGGTCACCGCTAGGTCTATTGGGTCCGCGTCCGCCTCGGCGCCGACGTGGCGCCACGGGGTTGGCAGCGCTGCCTCGGCTACCTGCTGACCGGCCAGATCAACGGCCACCGCCTTGATCCTGGTGGTGCCCACGTCCAATCCCACGAGCAACTGCGGTGCCATAGCTGCTCCCTTCGGGCTTTACCAACAGGTCGAAAACCCCTACGCCCCTGAGGATAGGCTCAAACCATGACAAACCATGAGTTTCGACTGCGCCGGCTCTTTAACCCGAAGTCCGGCCGCTGCCTGGATATTGCCGTTGACCACGGATTCTTCGGTGAGCGCGGCTTCTTGACCGGGATTGAGGATCTAGCCAGCGCGGTCCAGACTTTAGCCGCCGCCGAGCCCGATGCCATTCAATTGACCGTCGGCCAGGCCCACCTGTTACAGGGCCTGGGCGGGCGCCATCGCCCGGCCTTGGTCCTTCGCACCGATGTGGCAAATGTCTACGGCAACCCATTACCTGACTACATGTACAGCCTGATGATTCCCGAGCCCGCGCTGCGCGGTGTGCAACTTGATGCGGCCTGCGTAGTGGTTAATCTCTTTGACCTGCCCGGCCGGCCAGAGGTCCGCGAAGCGTGCTTGCAAAATGTGCTGCTCGCCCGTTCCGACTGCGATCGCTACGGCATGCCCCTCATGGTCGAGCCGCTTGCGATGAAGGAATCCGAGTCCGGTGCCTACACGGTAAATGGTGACGTCAACACAATTTTGCCGGTCGTACGGCAAGCCGTTGAACTCGGTGCCGACATCATCAAGGCTGATCCGACGGATGATCCGGAGGCGTATCGTGACGTCATTCAGACCGCAACCGGCGTGCCGGTGCTGGTGCGTGGTGGTGGCAAAGTCCCCGACCGCGAGCTACTAACCCGGACAGCGGCAATGTTGAAAGCCGGTGCCGCCGGTGTGGTGTACGGCCGCAATATCATCCAGCACCAAAATCCAGTCGGCATGACCCGGGCCATCATGGCGATGCTGCACGATGGCGCAGACGTAGCACAAGCCGAGCGATTTATCGCCAGTTCGTGACCGGAATGGAAACTGTCCGCATCGGTATCATCGGCGGTGGCCTGATGGGTCGCGAGTTGGCGGCCGTGTGTGGGCGCTGGCTGCATTTGGTAGGTCATCCGTTCAAGCCTGAGGTCGTAGCCGTTGCCGACCTCAACGAGGGTGCCCGCAATTGGTTCACTCAGGTTTCAACCGTGACCACTCTCACGTCGAACTGGCATGATCTTATTGATGATCCAAATATTGATGTTCTCTACATTGCGGTGCCGCATAATTTGCACGAGGAGATTTACCTAGCCGCTGCCGCTGCGGGAAAGGACTTCCTGGGCGAAAAGCCCTTCGGTATCGACCTCGCCGCCGCCGCCGCCATAGTCGAAGCCATTGAGAAGTCATCGGCTTTCGTCCGAGTTTCAAGTGAGTTGCCTTTCTATCCAGGTGCCCAACGCTGCTTTGAAATTGCACAGTCAGGTGCCTTGGGTGAGTTAGTTGACGTGCGCAGTGGCTTTTCACATTCCTCCGACCTCGATCGGGCCAAAGCGATCAACTGGAAGCGCCAACAGGCCACCTGCGGTGAGATTGGCGTGATGGGTGATCTAGGCATGCACGTGGCGCATGTGCCACTACGCCTCGGCTGGGTGCCCAGTGACGTTTACGCCCTGCTCGACAACATCGTTACCGAACGCCCGTCACCGCATGGTCCGGCGAACTGCGATACCTGGGATAACGCCCTGCTTGCCATGCGGACACCCGGTGGGGCGGGCCGGGACTTCACGATGCTGTGGGAGACCAGGCGCATCGCCCCAGGCCAGATGAACACTTGGTATTTCGAAGCCCTCGGGATGGACGCCGGCGTGCGCTTTTCGACCCGCACGCCCGCGACATACCAACAGTTCGCCTTGCGTGGGGGCAAGCAGATCTGGGAGGAGATTCAACCCGGCAATATCTCCACCTGGCCGGTTATCTCAGCTGGCATCTTCGAATTCGGGTTCGCCGATGCCCTACTCCAGATGTGGGCCGTATTTCTTGCCGAGCGCGCCGGTGCCCTCGGTGATCGATTCGGTACCGCCACCCCGCGAGAGGCCTTGGCTGCGCACCGAGTATTCGATGCGGCACTAAGGTCAGCGCAGGCGCGCACGGCCATCGCACTGTGAGTAACCGGTTCACCGGCGTCGCCCGCCGAACCCCACTGCTTAAAGGACTCCCCCGCGAAGTCGCAGTCCTTTCTGCGGTCGCATTTTGTGTTGCCCTCGGCTTTGGGATCTTGCTGCCGGCTTTACCTGTTTTTGCCAGGACCTTTGGCGTCTCCGCATTCGAGTCCAGTGCGGTGATTTCGGTCTTTGCGCTCGCTAGGTTCGTGACAGCACCAATTGCCGGCACCTTGGTGGACAAATTAGGTGAACGACTCGTGCTGGGCACCGGGCTTTTCATAGTTGCGGGTTCAAGCCTGGCTGCCGGATTTTCACAGAATTATCAGCAGTTGATCGTCCTGCGCGGTATTGGCGGACTGGGCTCATCCATGTTCACAGTCTCTGCCCTCGCCCTGCTGTTGCGAGTTGTTGACAACGCGCAGCGCGGCCGCGCATCAAGTGCCTACCAAGGCGGCTTCCTGCTCGGTGGAGTTGCCGGACCAGCGGTTGGTGGCTTGGTCGTTGCCTGGTCGATTCGAGCACCCTTCTTTGTTTATGCCGCTACCTTGATCGTCGCTGGTCTCGTCGCACTCATCTTCTTGGCGAAGTCGCGGCTACATGAACGCGAGGAAATCGTTTCGCAAGGTGAGGCGGGGAAACTTGAGACATTGCGCGTCGCATTGCAAGATGGTGCGTACCGGGCAGTTCTCGCGGTCAATCTGATCACCGGATTCTTGGTGCTTGGCCTGCGCTCTTCGGTGGTGCCACTTTTCGTCACCGAAGGATTACAAAAGGGTGCCTCTCTCACCGGCATTGGGTTCTTAGTTGCCGCAGGGGTACAGGCCGTGTTACTACTACCCGCCGGCCGCGCTTCTGACACCGCCGGCCGCCGCAAGGCCCTGCTCTACGGCACCATCGGCACCACCATCGGCATGTTGGTACTAACGGCGGCCGATGTGACGGTCAACGGCTGGGGAACTACGGCGGTGGCCGGTACCGCCCTGTTCTTGGTCGCGATGGCAATTCAAGGTGCGGCGTCGGCCTTCTTAGGGTCCGCGCCCGCCGCCGTCGTCGGTGACATTGTGGGCGGCAAGCGCGGTGGCATTGTCGTTGCCACCTTCCAGATGATGTCTGATGTCGGCATCATCATCGGCCCGCTGGTAGCCGGACTACTCGTTGACCTCTTTGATTTCGACTGGGCTTTCGCCGCAGCCACCGGCATGAGCCTAATCGCCGTGATCTTCGTCTGGCTCATGCCTGAGACTTTGAATCGTCAAGCAACTGCCGCCCGGTAGTTGACACCCGAATAGCTAGAGGGCTTGATCCAAGTCAGCTAGCAAGTCCGCAATTGACTCGATCCCGACCGACAACCTGATCAGGTCAGCAGGTACTTCAAGTGGAGTTCCCGCAGCAGATGCATGGGTCATGCGGCCCGGGTGCTCGATCAGCGACTCAACGCCACCCAGTGACTCACCCAGGGTGAAGATTTTGGTGTTGGCGCAAACCGCTAGTGCCGCAGCCTCGCCACCGGCAACCCGGAACGAGACCATGCCACCGAAATCACGCATCTGCCGTACCGCAACATCGTGACCAGGATGGTTTGGCAACCCTGGCCACATCACATCGATCACCTTCGGATGCGATATCAGTAGTTCAACTACCGCACGGGCATTTGCGCAGTGCCGATCCATCCGAACGCCCAGGGTCTTGATGCCACGCAGCACCAACCAGCTATCGAATGGTCCTGGCACCGAACCCATCGCATTTTGGTGGTAGCGCAGCTTTTCAATCAACTCTGGATCGGTCGCTACTAAACCTCCGCCTATTACATCGCTGTGGCCACCGAGATACTTGGTGGTGCTATGCACCACGATGTCGGCACCGAGAAGTAGCGGCTGTTGCAGATACGGTGACGCAAAAGTGTTATCGACCACGAGCAATGCGCCGGCATCATGCGTGACTTTCGCCAAGGCCTCGATGTCCGCCACATTAAGTAGTGGGTTTGTCGGAGTTTCGACCCAGACGAGAACCGTCTTGCCAGGGATGATCGCGGCAGCGAGCGCTGCTGGATCAGTTACGGCAGCCGGCGTGTGCTCAACCCCCCACGGGCCGGCCACCCGAGCAAAGAGCCGGTACGTGCCGCCGTACGCGTCGTCAGGGATAACAGCATGGCTACCGGGACGAGCCAGCGTGCGAATTATGGTGTCTTCGGCGGCCAGGCCGGACGCAAATGCCAAACCCCGAGCACTTTCGATCCCCGGTGCCTCCAAGGCGGCCAGACACTCCTCAAGTGCAGTTCGCGTTGGATTACCGCTGCGCGAATACTCGTATCCGCCACGTAAGCCACCGACCCCGTCTTGAGCGTAGGTGGAAACCTGATAAATCGGGGTGACCACTGCTCCGGTTAGGGCGTCAGGCTCCTGCCCCGCGTGGATCGCCCTCGTCTCAAATCCGCCAGAAGCGACATT
>CAMDKJ010000037.1 GCA_945900705.1 Bifidobacterium breve
AGCTCTCTACAAGGTGTTCGCTAGCTCGCCGACCGCAGCGCCAGAACCAGTACCCGATGACGGTTCTGGTGAAACCGTCACTCCGAACCCAACGCCGGCACCGTCAACCCCATCATCAGGTGATCCAGCAACCGACCTTGCGTTTGCAATCGCCGATGCCCAAGCGGCTTACGAAGCCGGTCAGCGGGCACTAATCACCGGAGACTTCACCGCCTATGACGTGGCGCAGAAGCAGTTGGCTGCAGCTCTACAGCGAGCCGCTGATGCGCAAGCGCTAATAGGTGTCGCGGCGCCTGCGGATGAAGCTGTGCCCGCTGATAACCCCGCTGCGTAATAGCAAATGGTGGTGCGGCCAGTGCCATGTCACCTGAATGCGCCATGCTTATTGGGTGGCCGATGACCTCGTAGTCAGCAAGTCTGTGGTGATCCCACAGGCCGAGCTGGGCTGGAAGTTTTCCAGGTCATCTGGGCCAGGGGGCCAAAGCGTCAACACCACCGACTCGAAAGTCCAGTTAACTTTTAATCTGACCAATTCCGGTGCGTTAAGTGAACACCTTCGCGCCCGGGCCATAGCGCGGCTTGAATCCAAGTTGGTCGATGGATGCCTGGTGATCACCGCATCCGAGCAACGTTCGCAGTTACAAAACCGCAGGGCCGCCGAACAGCGGCTGGTCGAAGTGCTCAAGGAGGCTACGGCCCCGCCACCTCGTGCTCGCCGGCCCACCAAGCCCACTAAAGCCTCGGCTGAGCGGCGCATCAAAGAAAAGAAGGGGAGGGGCCGCACCAAAGCCCTGCGCGGATCGACCAACAAGGACGTTGACTGACCCGGATTTGGTCCGAGTGGGCCCAGCACATATCCTTACGGAGCAATAAGCGACGCGGGGTGGAGCAGCTCGGTAGCTCGCTGGGCTCATAACCCAGAGGTCACAGGTTCAAATCCTGTCCCCGCTACGAAAGTTGATACGTCAACAAACTCAGGGTCTACCTTCGGGTAGGCCCTGAGTTTTTTTCTTTTCAGTCTGAATCGTCAACGGTGTGAGTCCTCTCGGTACCTCGTATGTTGGTGTTTCGCTTAGTTATTCCCGGCGAAACCTGATACCATCGGTGGTATGTCCTGGGGCTCGATTGAGCTAGAGAGCGAAGTTCGGGACTGGCTTGAGGGGCTTACAGGTGCCGAGTTTGGTCATGTGGCTTTCTATATTGATCTGCTGGCTGAGCGCGGCGCACTGCTTTCTGAGCCGTACACGAAGCAGCTTGATGGCAAGTCGCGCGAGTTGCGCTTCTAACTTGGACGTACCTCAATGCGGCTGACGTATTGGACCGCGCCCGGGCGCCGAATCATTTTGCTGACGGTCTTTGCAAAAACTAAAGGCAGAGAGACAGCGCAAGTTGCACGAGCGGTCACTGCGATGCGCAGGTGTATCGAGGCGAATCACATAGTGGAGGAGGAGTGATGGCGACAACATCATGGAATGACGTAAAGGCAGCTCGTAACGGCGACTCAGCTGTTGAGGCGGCATATGCGGCTGCGCAACTGGCCTTCGAGCTAGGTGAGCAGGTTCGAGCGATGCGTGAAGAGCGCGGCTGGAGCCAGCGACAACTATCCGCATTGACAGGCATGAGCCAGCCGGCCATAGCCCGCTTCGAGGCTGGCGGCACCACGCCCACACTGCCGATCCTGGAGCGAATCGCGATCGCCTTCGACTCCACTTTGAGCGTGCAACTCAAGCCCAAGGAAGTTGCCTAACCATCGGATTCATCAGAGATGGGAGTGCAAGCGTGAATTCCCTAGGGGGTGTAGAGGGGGGTGCACAGAACGTCGTCTAAGTCGATCTTAGATCTGGTGATGCTGTTACGCCCGGGTTCCCCGAACCCATGTCCGCGCACGGCGGGCCCATGATGGCCCGCGGTTACCGCCCGCATTCGGGCCGGCGGACTGGCTACCTTGGAGCGCACCAAGCATTGCCGCAATTGCCCCGTCGACCGGTAGTTCCGCGGTGTCATCAACGGCATCTTCGGGCCCGGGCACCAGCTCTCTAAGCACCGATAAATCACCGACCACATGTACGCCCGCCGCCTCGATTCGGGTGACCATCCCGCCGGCGAGTTCCGCCGCGCGATCCATGGCCCATTTAGGGGTTTGCACGCGTGCCTCATCGGCGTCAGGAGTACGGCCCTCCACCAGCCCCTTGACCATGGCGGCCTGCACGCGATTCGGATATGCGCGCCAGCCCTCCGAACCACCGACCGCGACGTTTAGGCGACGGAGGAAGGCGGCCTCCGCCAAAGTCATAGATCTATTCGAGACTTCACCCCGCTGGTCATAAAGTGTTTCGCGGGGGAGCCCAAGTAGGTCTTCGAAGTTGTGGAAGATGCCTTCGCGCGCGCGGTCGTCAACCACGACAACGGTGACGTGATCCGCGCCGACGATTCCGGCCCACCGTTCAACTAGAAGGTCATGTCGGTGACGGCGCCAAAAAATCGTGTTGCGCGTTGCTTCGTCATCTTGAAAGAGCATGCGCTGCAGCCACGGCAGGTATGGAATCTCAAACCCTGACTTTAGGTTCTGCTGCCACGCAGACGGCAGGATGCGGCCTAGGTTGCGTAGTGTTACGACGACTTGAAGTTGGTCCCTCGTCACGTCGCTGGCGATCCGACCGACCACCTCATCGGAAGACTCCGCGAAGAATTCGCTGGAGATCACGGTGATCCCATGGTATTCATGAGCCTGTTTCACAATTCGGTTCCACAATGCTTGCTGGGGCGCCTTGGCACCATCGGTGCGCCAACCAAGTGGCCGGCCCATTACCGACGAGGCGACATCTCGGTGCGCCATCAATTGGCCGGGGTAGCGCACCCCCCATTTGCCCAGGATGTCACGGGAGTTAGCGAGGGCGGTCTGCACCGCGGTGGTTCCGGTCTTGTGGACACCAATATGTAAAAGCATGGACCCGGGTGGGGTACCGGCGCGCGAGGGCTCCGGCGACGACCTCATCTTGGCAGGATAGCACCGGGGGCCGCGGCGACTGAGGTCGTTGCCGCCCACCGTCACGGGCCAAGGGGCTCGCCGCCGGTGGGGTATCCTCAAGTGGTCCTCACCTACACCCCGCCCGAAACTTTTGGAGATTTTGTTGCCCGAAGCACGGACGCGCAGTCGGGCCGCCGGGATCGCCAAATTATTTATCGCGGGCCTAAGTGTTGCTGTCGTCGTGGCTATTCCTGGCCTGATGGTGCAGCCAACCCCTCAGGCGCGCGCGACTGCCGATCTGCAAGTTGCCATCGCCACCTTGGCACCGACACCTTTGGCTCCTGCGCCGGTGTCGCCCACAGATTCGACAACTGCCGAGGCCGGCGTCGGGCAAATAAAGAATGTGGTGCTACTTCTCGCCGACGACCTTGACTGGCCCCTATTTCAGGAAGTCCCGCGACTTGCCGCGCTCGTGCAGGCCGGAACGACGTTGACTAACTTCGTGGTTACCGAGTCCTTGTGCTGCCCTTCGCGGACTTCGATTTTCCGCAGCCAGTATGTGCATAACCACCAGGTGGATTCGAACGTGCCGGAGACCGGAGGTGGCTGGAACACTTTCTACCGGCTGGGTCATCAACGCGATAACCTTGCCACTTGGCTGACCGCAGCCGGGGTTAACACGGCCCACGTGGGAAAGTACCTCAACGGCTTCCCGGGCCGCCGTTTAGACCCCGCCTACGTGCCGCCGGGCTGGAACCACTTTGTAACAAGCACCCGCGGTGGTGGCTCGCCCTATGACGGCTATAACTACGAGCTGAACTCCAATGGAGTTCTTACCCGGCACTACGCAGGCCCTTATGACTTCCTTGAAGATGTGCTAACTGCTGACGCCAACAGCTGGCTGGTGACCGCGACCGCCCCCTTCTTCTTGGAGGTCAACTCCTATCTACCCCATGCACCGGCGCCCGCTGCCGTTCGAAACCTTGGCTCCAGAACAGGTGCCCGGGCGCCGGTCGGTCCCGCCTTCAACGCTTTTGGCACGGGTGAGCTCGCCTGGCTGCGGGCGCTGCCAAGGTTGGGGACGCAGGAGCTGGCCGGTATGGACGAGCTCTGGACCCGGCGCCTTGAGTCGGCGGAAACCTTGGCGGACTCCTTCGATGCGATCCTGGGGCAACTACGCGCCACCGGGCACGAGGATGACACCTTGGTCATCATCACCTCGGACAACGGCTATCACGTCGGCACCCATCGCCTGCCCTCCGGAAAGCACACTCCATTTCGTGAGGACTCGGTGGTGCCAGCGATTTTGATCGGACCGGGCATCCCCGCCGGTGGCGTCATCACCGCGATGACTTCAACGGTTGATTTGGCACCCACCATCGCCAAATTGTTCGGCGCTGAGGTCCCTAATTGGGTTGATGGGCGCGATCTGCTGCCACTTATTGAGTCTCCTAACCCGGTGCCTTGGCGCACCGGGGTGTTGACCGAGAACTTGGTGGCCACCCTGCCGGGTGATCCAGATTATTCGGACTATGAGGTTCCCCCCTATCATGCGCTGCGCACCGAGGATTACCTCTACGTCTCCTACGGGAAGCAAGGCACCGCGTTGTACGACCTGCGCTCCGACCCGTACGAGATGAATAACGTGCTGGCAACCACCGACCGAGTGGTCGTAGCGCTATTGGCTGCCCAACTCGAGGCACTGTCGGTATGTAGCGGGCCAAGTTGTCTGGTGGCGGACAGCCTCTAGGAAGGCACTAGCCGGCTTGCAGCATTGAGGCGATAACACGCTCGGACGCCTGCCCATTATCGTAAGTACAGAACTTGACCCGAAAGTCCGACCGCAGCCGAGCAGACTCCGCGCCGCTGTATTCGCTCCCAGCCAGCACCATCGCAAGTTGGCGTGGATTTCGGGCCACGAGCCCAGGAGGCATGGCCAGCAGGTCGAAATAGGCTCCCCGCGTCTGTAGGTAGTTGGACCAATCGTCGGCGTAGATAACGATGGGGCGATCCAAGATCGCAAAGTCGAACATCACCGATGAGTAGTCGGTTAAAAGCACATCGGCGGCCAGATAGCAGGGGAGTATCGCGGGCACCTTTGAGCCATCGATCACCCGGCCAGACGCAAGGAGTGACTTAATGGCCTTGCTCTCGGTGGCCGTGTGATGTGCCCGAACGATAAATACGGAGTTATCTGGCATTAGGTCAAGGAGGGCTTCGATGTCAATGCGCATTGCAGTGTCGCCGGCGGCTTCGCGGAAAGTCGGTGCGTAGAGGATTGTCGTTGCCCCCATGGGCACGCCGAGCAACTCTCGGGCAGCCGCGACCTCCTGGGTTGTCGCATTAACAAGAGCATCATTGCGCGGGTAGCCAAATTCCAGCCACTGATAGCGGCAGGGGTACGCATGCGACCACACCTCTGTTGAATAGGCATTGGAGCTGATGGCGAAGTCCCACCGATCGCTGCGACGTAGGAGGTTCTCGAACTCTCGCATGGATTGCGCCGCATCGGTTGCGATCACCTTTCCCTCGCTCCGCTTGGGTTGACGCACTGGATCGACCGCGGTGCTGGCGACTGAACTGCGCAGGACGTCTAGCCCGCAATTTTTAAGTGGGGTTCCGTGCATGGTTTGCATATGTATCTGGCCGGGGCGCTTTACTAATGTCCCGGGAAAGTTAACGTTGTTAACGAAATATTTCGCCCGCGCGAAGAGGGCGTAGCGCCGCCAGCTGTCCGGTGCTACGTGCGCCGTGCCGGGGGGCAGGTGGACCGCTTGTTCCGGGGTGATTATCCAAACAGGTTTCAAGGCCGGAGCTAACTCTGGTAGTCGTTCGAACAGGGCTCGCGGATTGCATCCATAGCCACCTCCCCAATACTCGGAGAACACCACGAGATTTGGGTCGATCGGCCGAAGGCGTTCGAGAAGGTAGTAGAGTCGCCCGGCCTCGCGGACTCGGCGCACGGCGCGACGTGTCGGCCAATACACCCCACTCGCCGCGCGACGTAGGCTTAGCCGTGCTGCATCAAGGCGGTTGTAAAACGTAAATGAACGGTATGAGCGATTAAGGAATAACTGGGTGCGCAGGTTGCTGGCAGCGTTTTGTTTCGGGACCGAAGACCAGTCTTGGTTGTGCTTACGGACCGACTGGCGTGCCTGCTCGTAGAAGCGGGGTCGGTCCGCGGGGGTAAGCCGCTCAGCATGCCGCAAGATTTTTACGTAATGGTTAACCATGATGTCGAAAATGTGCTTTCGAAGAGGTGGGGCGATAGTGCGCCGATCGAGCTCGGCGAAAACTTCGTCATAGCGGCCGAACACATCGACATGTCGTGGGCTGGAACTGCCGAGGATGCTGCCCGCTCGTCGCTGCCGATAAAGTAGTACCACCTTGTTGAGTGAGACGGCAGTGGTTGCCTCAAGTAATACCGTGTAAGTAAAGGCAATGTCCTCGTAGTATCCGGTCGGAAATTGCAGCCCAAGGCCCTGCAAGAAGTCGCGCCGATACACCTTGTTGCAGGCTATGGGCAGGAGGTTAAAAAGCCTAGGGTGCTCGCGCGGGACGAAAATTGAGGCCGACAAACTGGCCAAGATCTCGTCGGCCCAACTTGCCGTGCGGTGTCCGTCCCACCACACGCGCGCGTAGTCGTAGATAAGTAACTGGGGGTTATCGCCGTAATTGAGGCGGTCGGCGATTGAAGCGAGTGAGCCGGGGGCCAGCGTGTCGTCTCCGTCAAGGAAGAGCACGTACTGGCCGGTGGCGGAAGCTAACCCGGCATTGCGAGCCCCACCGAGTCCGGCATTAGTTTTCAGATGTATTGGTCGAACGCGCGGGTCCGCCGCAGCAACCTCGTCGATTATTAGGCCGCTTAGATCAGGGGAGCAGTCGTTCACGGCAATAATCTCAACGTCGGTGAAATCCTGCTCTAGCACTGACCACAGGCACTCACGGAGATAAGCCTGGACCCCATATGCCGGCACGATGACGGAAATCAAGGCCACGACTGCGAAGCCTACACAGGTGCGGGCCATCGGACGGGTGCGCGGCGAGCCTGACCTGCCCCCGCGGCTGTTATAGGGTCGGCGGGTGCCGGCGCTTAGTGTTACCAACCCAGTTCTCATTGGTGGCACCGGCCGTAGCGGGTCTACCATTCTCGGCCGAATCCTGGGCCACCACCGGGAGCTGTACCTCACCGACCCGGAGGAGGTGCGCTTCATCGCTAACAACCCGGGCATGGCCGTAGCCCTTGGCACCAGCCAGGCTCGCTGGCCGCAACGCCTGCGCGCTACTACTGCGGCACGGAAGGCAATTGCGCGGGCGCAAGGGGCCCACTTTGCGCGACCCAATAACAGTGGCTTGCAGATGTGGCTTACCAAGGACGAGATGCGTGAGCTCGGTGATCACTACCTCGAGCGCTTTGGCTCTGATCCGTTGAGCGCAACCCAAGAGTTCGTGCAGTCGGTTATGGACAAGGTGGCGGCACCGGCTCAAGGTCGGCGCTGGGTTGACGGCACGCCGGCTAATGCGCGCGTTACCGACCTCATCGAGCCAATCTTTCCCGAATGCCAAGTGATCGCGATCATTCGCGATGGCCGCGACGTTGCAGCCTCGTTCGTCGAGCAGACCTTTGGGCCAAATGAAATACTTGGCTCACTGCGCGAGTGGCACAAGCGCAGCCGGCGAATGCATCAAGCGGTCCAAGCTTGCCGACCCGGGCGGATACTAACCATCGACATGCTGGACCTAGTGCAAAACAAGCGCGAGGAGTCGATGGTTCAGGTATGTGAATTCCTTGATATCAGCGTCGATACGCAGATGATGGAGTGGTTCGCCAACAATGTCAGCGTCGAGCACGCGCACGTCGGTCGCTGGCGCACGCAGTTTGATTCGAAGATGACGGCCCAGATCCAGGAGCTCTATGCACAGCTGGTTGCAGACCTGCGTAAACATGGGGTGCCCGTCCCACTTGAAACCTAGTCGCTGTGCTGTCTTGCCCAATTTACTGAGTTGACTCGCCTACTTTTCTGGCCTACTTTTCTGGCCTACTTCTCTGGCCTACTCCGGATCGTGATCCGCGGGCACGCGTTCATCCAGAACCTGCGCCGAGGCCACTACGAACTGGGAGTCGAGACGGCGCCGGTGTTCCGGCTGGCGACCGCATTCGACGAACTCCAACTCGCGATCTGAACAGTTCCTCCTCCGCCCACGAACCAGCACGACCTACGATCGCGTAACGCAACAGTGCCTTATTACTTCAGCCCAGCGCTTTTCGTCGGCCTACTTTCACGGTCCTGATTTGCGGGCGAGCCTAGAACCACTCGACCTTGACCCGAGCTTTGCTCAGGCGGTGGCAAAGAGCCCGCGTCATAGCTCGGCGGGGTTCATGGCTAAGCGTGAGCAGCTGCTCGATGGCAGTGAAGGCCTCGCCGGAGCCGCGGTTCCGATCTTCGGCGAGCAGATGTGGAACTACTACTTGCGCAGTTATCCGGATCTAGTGAGCGCTCACTATCCGGAAGTGCCCGCACCTAGATAGAGCCGCGCCGGGAGCCATCGCAACCTGCTGGCTGCCAAACCGCATCAGCCAATCAGTCGTGCGGACCGTGGTGGATGGCCCCCGGTAGGTCAAGTGGTTCGGGTGCAACGCCGCGGCGAGGGTAGAAGAACTCGGTGAGCAGCGCACCGATCGCAGCACCTATCAACTGGAAGATGATGAACATCGGCACGGAGGCGGGTGCGATGCCCGAAAAGGTATCCGTTAGTGAACGCCCGATGGTCACGGCTGGGTTCGCGAACGATGTTGACGAGGTGAAGAAATAGGCGGCGCCAATCCACGCGGGCACCATCGCCGCCCCAAGGTTGCCGCGACCGGTTCGGGTGAGCGCACCGATAACCAAGAGCAGTCCGGCGGTGGCAACGATCTCGCCGAGCCAGATATTGCCGCCGGTGCGGATATTGGTGGACGCGGTAACCGCGGGCAGAGCGAACATTAGGTTCGCCAGCATCGCGCCGACACATGCACCGATAATCTGCGCGGCGATATAAATTGCGCCTTCGCCGATCGGCATCTCCCGCCGTGCCATCTCAACCCCGGAGACAACTGGGTTAAAGTGCGCGCCGGAGATGGGGCCGAAGGTCCAGATCAACACTGCCAGTACAGCGACCGTCGCGGCGGCGTTGATGAGCAAGGTGACGGCAAGGTTGTCTGAAAGCAGTGTGCCCATGATCCCGGAGCCGACCACGGTTGCGACCAAGATCGCGGTGCCGAGGAACTCGGCACCTGCTCGTCGTACCAGTCGGTGGGGCATCAAGGTCGGTCCAATCCGATTCGCAAGGCGCTTTTCGCGTCAAAGCTAATCAGTAGATGTTGAGTCAATTTTTATGGAAGCAAATATAGCGAACTAAGTGGCTCGGGAGCACCTGTTTTGGCCAACTAGTGGCTGCGGGTATGCCGGAGCCACCAGAGTCCGACAACCGGCAAAACCAGCGGCACAAACCCATAGCCACTCCCAAACCCGGTCCAGACGGTGGCAACGCCAAAGGCATCGGGCCAGACCAGGCTGGCGGTCCCGATTGTCAAAACGCCTATCAGTTCAATGAGGATGGCTCCGGTTGCCACCCGCCGGGAAGTTCGATCGCCGCGGGCCAAGGCGATGGTTGCGACCACGTAGATGCTGGCGGCCAGCGCCGAGAGCAGGTAGGCAAGTGGCGCCTCACTAAATTTCGTCGTGATTTGAAATACCGACCGGGCGGTGGCCGCGAGGGCGAAAATCCCGTAGATAGCAACCAAGACCCGGCCGAAACCACGACCCGATGAGGGCGCCGGCGCTGAGGCGTCGTTATTGGACATTATTACCCTCCCAAACTTGTTGTACCCGCAGGATGAGGATGGGTAGTAACAGGTAGGCAACCGCTATAACGGCCAACCCGGCTCGGCTCTTCTCGCCGCGGGCCCACAGGAATGCCGCGGGGAGGACGACCAGGCAGGCGATTAGGTAGCCAACAAATTCGGCGCGGGCAAAATCTCGGTCGCTCCCGACCATTTGAACGATGCCACCGATGACGAACCCGAGTAGCAGCACCTCAAGGAGCACTCCGCCCAGAGCCAGAATGAGGTCCGGCTGCCTCTTAATCACCAGCAGGATGCCCGCCCAAAGCACAAGTAATAGGGATATGACGATGATTGCGGTGGCATACCAACCCGACATAGTGGGGATTGTTGCATGACCCGGCCGATAGTTGGTAACTTACGGTAGAGTAAGTTACGATGTAGTAAGTTACTGGCTAGTAATACAGACTTGGTGAACCAAGGGTCCGAGGGCAGGTGGGGTATGGCTGAGGTAATGACCGCAACGGTGCTAGCGCAGCATGGCCGCGAACTTGCTTATCGTGAGATCGCCGGCACGGGCTATCCCATAATGTTGATTCACGGAATTGGGTCCAGTTCGTCAACCTGGGGGGATATCCCAGATCGACTCGCTGCCACTGGAGCGCACGTAATTGTGGTGGATCTACCCGGGCACGGGCAGTCCTCTAAACAGCCTGGGGATTACAGCTTGGGCTCGCTCGCCAGTTCCTTGCGCGACCTAATAGATCATCTTGATATTGAGCGCGTGCACTTAGTTGGGCACTCCCTCGGGGGTGGAGTTTCACTGCAATTTTCCTATCAATTCGCCGAGCGGGTCCAAAGTATTGTGCTGGTTGCCAGCGGTGGCCTCGGCGTCGAAGCCTTCACCGGGTTGCGTGCGGCTGCACTCCCGGGGTCTGAGCTGGCAATTCGCTGGGCGCTGAATGACCGCACTTTGGCCGCAGCGTCATGGACCGGCAAACAACTAAGCCGCATCGGATTGACGCCACATGCACTTAGCCCAGGTGCTATCGAGACAGCAAGTTGGCTAGCCGATGAGGATCGGCGCACGGCTTTTCTTTCAACCTTGCGAAGTGTGGTCAACGTAAAAGGCCAGCGGGTCTCCGCGCTCGAGAAGTTACATCTACTTAACGGCAGCAGTGTGCTAATTATTTGGGGAGATAGTGACCCGATGATTCCGATGGAGCATGGAGTTAATGCCCATAGGCTGCTCCCGGGTAGCCGTTTGGTGATATTCCCGGGCGCAACACATGAGCCACATGTTCAAGATCCGCAGCGCTTCGCTGACTTAGTTGTCGAACATAGCCAGCGCAACTTGGAATCCTCGTAGCTTCAGCTGCGTGAAATCACCTCGCGTGGTTTGCGGTTCTAATCACCAGCAATATCGAGAATCAATTTTCCGGTGTTGTCACCGTTAAAGAGGCGTAAGAACACGTCGTGGAAGTCGGCGACCTTGCCGGGAACGATGGTCTCCGGGGCAATGATCTTGCCCTCCTTCACCCATTGCGCCAAACGCTTTCGTGCGAGCGGGTATTCGTCGCCGTGATCAAAGACCAAGAAGCCCTGCATGGTCCCGCGTCGCACTAGCAACGCCAGATAGTTAGACGGCCCCGGCGTCGCAGATTCAGCGTTGTACTGGGAAATAGCACCGCAAATTACAATGCGCGCGTGCATGGCCAAATGGCCAAGTGCCGTATTTAGAATTTCTCCGCCGACATTGTCGAAATAGATATCGACACCGGTGGGGCAATGCTGCCGGAAACTTTCGCGTAGCGGCTCATTTTTGTAATCAATCGCGGCGTCGAAGCCGAGTTCATCGACGACATAGCGGCACTTAGCTGGCCCACCGGCCAAGGCGATGGTGCGGCAACCGTTGATCTTGGCGAGTTG
>CAMDKJ010000038.1 GCA_945900705.1 Bifidobacterium breve
GTTCACTGTCATCCATATCTACCCCGTGATTGTTTGAAGATGCGAGCTGATTTCCAGGAGCACCGCCAGCATTTCCAAAGGTTAAAGGATCGACTGCGACATGATCAAGGGGGCAACGCGACGGTCGAGTTTGCCCTTGTTGCACCCATCTTGCTTGCGGTCGCCCTTGCTGTTTTACAACTTGCGCTCGCATTGCATGTGCGGGCAACGTTGACTTCGGCTGCGGCCGAGGGAGCAAGGGCAGCGGCTTTGGCCGGGTCTGATCTGGCGGCCGGCGAGCGTAGGGCGAGAGCGATATTGCAGGAGAACATTGCAGCTGGTGTCGTGCATGACATCACGGTGCAGCGCGAGTGGCACGGGGGAGCACTCGTTATCTCGGTTGAGATCGAGGCCGCACTACCGCTGGTTGGGCTATATGGGCCAACGCGGATGTCCGTGATCGGCCACGCCCTTCAGGAGCACGCGTGAACGCAATCCGGCAGCGGCTTCGCAACCTATGGTCGGCCGACGAGGGAAACGCGGTCATCGAGTTTCTTATCATCGGGGTTCTGGTCCTAATTCCAATGGCCTATTTGGTGTTATGCGTTATGCGCGTTCAGGCTGCGACATTTGCTTCTACCCAGGCCGTGCGCGAGGCCGGACGAGCCTTCAATTCGGCTGATTCAGTTGGCCAAGGCCAAGTTTCTGCGCGAACGGCAGCCAGATTAGCTTTTTCGGACCAAGGTTTTGAATTTCCGGAGTCGGCCCTTCGCATTAGTTGCCCGGCATCACCATGTTTAGCTGCGGGCAGTGTGGCTGAGGTATCACTGAATTGGCAGGTGCTCTTACCGTGGATTCCGGCCGGGCTAACAAGTGCTGTCTCAGTCCCGATCGAGGTGCATCATCTTGCCCCCGTAGACGATTATCGAGTGACCGAATGAGAATCAGAAATCGAATTACTGAATGCGGCGATGACCGCGGCAGTGTGCTGCTGCTTGGTGTCGGATTTGTCATCGTGTGTTTACTTGCCATTGCAGTGGTCACCGATGTGTCGGCAGCTTTTTTGCAGCGCCGTAGCCTGATGTCACTTGCCGATGCCGCGGCAATTGCTGGAGCCCAAGCCATAGACCAAGGCGCGTATTACGCCAATGGCGCTAGCGTCGGAACTCGACTCAATCCAGGGTTAGTGCGCTCGGCAGCAGCAGCCCATTTGGCGCGCACTAATGCCGCATCGAGTATTCCCGGGCTCCACATCGACAGAATCAGCTCAGACGGCGTGCACGTTCTTGTTGCCCTGAGTGCCCCCTTGCGTCTGCCGTTCTTTGGGCCTGTTCACCAAGAGTTAGCTCACGTCGAGGCATCGGCCCGACTGGATTACCGCCCCAGCCCCTGATCGGGCAGGCACCGTGACCGTAGGGTGGTGGCTTGTGACCCCCTTAGAAGCCCAAGAGCGCATGGCTTCTTTGGCAACCACGCTCTCGAGCATTGAAACGGTGTTGAACCTGCCGGCGATGCGCGAGGCGATCGTGGATTTAGAGGCCCAGGCGTCGGCCCCTGACCTTTGGGATGACCAAGATCGGGCCCAGCAGGTCACTTCTCGGCTTTCATTCGTTCAGGGTGAAGTCCGGCGGGTTGAAAACCTCCGCCGGCGTTTTGATGACCTGCCGATCCTTTATGAACTTGCTGACGATGAGGGTGATGCTGGTGCCCTCGCCGACGCCGATAAGGAACTTGAGTCGATGCAGGCAGCCATCGATGAGCTTGAGGTCCGCACCCTTTTATCCGGTGAGTACGACTCACGTGAGGCGCTGATCACTATCCGGGCCGAGGCCGGTGGCGTTGATGCCGCCGACTGGGCGGAAATGCTGCTGCGGATGTATTCGCGATATTGCGAACGGCATAACTGGTCACTTGAAGTTTATGAGACTTCCTACGCTGAAGAAGCCGGCATTAAGTCGGCCACGTTTGCGGTGAAGGCGCCCTACGCCTATGGCACCCTTTCGGTCGAACAGGGCACTCATCGATTGGTTCGTATTTCGCCATTTGATAATCAAGGGCGCCGCCAAACCTCATTTGCGGGTGTTGAGGTAATCCCGGTGATAGCGCAAGCCGAGAGCATTGATATTCCGGAAGATGATTTGCGTGTTGATGTTTATCGGTCGAGTGGCCCAGGTGGTCAGGGGGTAAACACGACCGACTCTGCGGTGCGCCTCACACATATTCCAACCGGTGTTGTGGTGTCGTGTCAAAATGAGCGTTCACAATTGCAAAACCGAGCCACTGCGATGGCAGTACTTCAGGCGAAATTACTCGAGCGCCGCCGGCAAGAAGATCGAGCCAAGATGGATGCGCTCAAGGGTGATTCGACCGGGTCGTGGGGCAATCAGATGCGCTCTTATGTGCTTCACCCTTACCAAATGGTGAAAGACCTTCGCACCGAGGAGGAAACCGGCAATACGGCCGCGGTTCTCGATGGCGAGATAGATGCCTTTATTGAGGCCGGAATCCGGTGGCGCAAGCAGCAGTCCGCCTGATCTGGGGCACCTTCGCATAGACTGCGTACGTGATCCTGTTCGACGGAGTTACCAAGCTCTACGCAAATCAAGAGCGCCCTGCCTTGGACGAGGTTTCCCTTGAGATCGAAAAGGGTGAGTTCGTTTTCCTGGTTGGCCCATCGGGCTCAGGTAAGTCCACCTTCTTGCGGTTAGTGCTGCGCGAGGAGCGCCCGACTAAAGGTCAGGTTTGGGTTGCGGGCAAAGAGTTGAATCGACTTTCAAATTGGAAAATCCCAGCGTTACGACGACAGATTGGCACCGTGTTTCAGGACTTCCGGTTGCTTCCGAATAAGACCGTTGCCGAAAATGTCGCCTTCGCATTAGAGGTTATTGGTAAGCCGGCGTCGCATATTCGCAAAGTGGTGCCCGAAGTTCTCGAAGTCGTAGGCCTCGAAGGCAAAGAGGAGCGGCGGCCCGATGAACTATCGGGTGGCGAGCAGCAACGCGTTGCAATTGCAAGGGCTTTCGTTAACCGGCCAATCTTGCTCATCGCCGATGAACCGACCGGAAACCTCGACCCGGGCACCTCGGTCGGCATCATGAAGCTGCTCGATCGAATTAATCAACTTGGCACGACCGTGGTGATGTCAACCCATGATCAGGCAATTGTTGATCAGATGCGCAGGCGGGTGATTGAGCTCGAGGGTGGTCATGTCGTGCGCGATCAGTCACGTGGTGTTTACGGGTATGCAAGGTAATCAGTAACTAACCTGACTAGAGATAGGGAGGGATCAGCATGCGCGCAAACTTTGTGGCAAGTGAAGTAAGCAGCGGCATTCGTCGTAACTTGACCATGACAATGGCAGTAATCATCACTGTTGCTGTTTCACTCGGTCTCTTTGGCGCGAGCATGCTGGTGCGAGCGCAGGTTTCAACAATGAAGGATTTCTGGTACGACAAAGTTGAGGTATCAATTTTCCTTTGCGGTAAAGGTAGCGATACCCCTTCATGCGCCGGTGGGCCTGTTACTGAAGCACAGCGCGACCAGATAAAAGCCGACCTCGAATCCCTGAAGCCTCTCGTTGACAGTGTTTACTACGAGTCGCAAGCCGAAGCATTTGCGCGGTTCCAAGAGCAGTTCAAGAATTCACCGATCGTCGACAACGTGAAACCAACAGCGCTTCCTGAGTCCTTCAGGGTGAAACTCTCTGACCCGACTAAGTACGACGTTGTGGCGTCGGCATTTGCTGGTAGGCCTGGAATCGAGCAGGTCAATGATCAACGGAAGATTCTGGATAAGTTCTTCCGATTACTCGGGGGCCTACAACTTATTGCGCTGCTAATCGCTTTGTCCATGCTCGTGGTAACGGTGCTACTGATCGTCAACACCATGCGAGTAGCCGCCTTCAGCAGGCGTCGTGAGACCAGCATCATGCGATTGGTCGGTGCCTCGAACTTTTATATCCAATTGCCATTCTTATTAGAGGCTGCGGTAGCGGCCGGCATCGGGGCGATCTTGGCCGTGGTTGGGCTGGTGTTTGTCAAAATTATTGTTATTGATCAGGTACTGGCTACGTCCTTCCAATTCACCGCGTTTGTGGGCTGGGATGCGGTGCTAGCAATCGCCCCACTAATGATTTTGGTGGGCGTCGGCCTAGCCGCGATTGCGGCTTTCTTCACCCTCCGCAAGTATTTGCGGGTCTAAGTGCGCGTAACCCCGTGTTACGCGTGGGGTTAATGTGACATAACGGCTATTCTGGGCAGGTGCTTCCCCGCCACCGGCTGGCGATTTTGATCGCCCTCGCCAGCGCCTTGCTCCTGCCTGCTGGTGGGCTGCCCAGTGCTCAGGCTGCCCTTGACCCAGGTAATCGGGTAATTGCGGCTGACATTGACGGCCAGGTGGAGCAGGCCGGCGAAGCCGTCGATGCTGCAAATGCCAAAGTGGCGCGGGCCCTGAAGACTTTAGTTTCAGCACGCGGTCAACTACCTGCTGCCCGAAGAGCCAAAGTGGTCTCCGAGAGGTCTGCAACATCGGCGTTGGTGGAGGCAGACCGGGCGGCAAATGTGGCTCGAATGGCGAATATCGCAGTTATCACTTCGCAGGTTCAGCAACAGCGCGTGAGCACCGAACTACAGGCGGTATCAGATCAAATTGATGATGTAGTGCGACTTGTCTACCAGCAAGGCCCTCTTGGTGAGATAGAAGTAATTCTTGATGCGAAAGATCCGGGTGATTTCGCATTAAGGCTCGCATCGGTTGACGCGATTTCAAAGTCCCAGGCGACAGCGCAAAGTAACCTTTTCAAAGCCCGAGCCGATCTGGTGATGAAAGGCGTCCAGCATGAGGCTCTGAAAGCCACGGCGGAAAAAGCAAAGCATGCCGCAGAGACGCAATTGGCAAACGCCCGGCAGGCGCAAGCCCAGGCCCGTGCCGCGCAGGCCCGCATTGTGCAGTTGGTGGCTGAACGTAAGGCGTCTTTGGTTATTGCAAAGAAAAATAAGGCAGTGATTGCGAAAAGGTTTCAGCGGCTAAAAGCAAAGCAGGCTTTGATGGCCAAGCAAGCTGCAGCTGCCGCGAGGCGCGAGGCGGCAAGGCTCGCTGCCCAAGGTGATAGCTCGCCAACTGGAGATCTGCGATGGCCCATTGACGGTGGCGGAGTCAGCGCAGATGTGGGCCCAAGGGTGCACCCGGTCTACGGCTACGACTCCTGCCACACCGGCACCGATATTCGCGGCGCCACAGGCACCCCTATTCATGCAGCTGCCGCGGGAACCGTCGCGATGATCTCCGACGGCGGACCATATGGCCTGGCAACACTTATTGCCCACGCGGGCGGGCTGACTACCTTTTATGCACACCAGTCAAGCGTCAGCGTCAGCGAAGGCCAGCGCGTAGAGGCGGGCGAGGTGATCGGGGCGGTTGGCGCCAGCGGATGGGTAACCGGCCCACATCTGCACTTTGAAGTCCGCCTTGGCGGCACCGCCTATGATCCGATGGGTTGGTTCGGGGGCTCTAAGAGCCCGATTTCCTGCCAATAGTGCCCATCTGGGCATTGATCGTGCTCGCTAGGAGCGTTGTTTGTTGAATATTGGAGGTGATGGGCGATGCCACGTGAGACCGGGCGCAAGGTAATTGCCCAAAACCGTAAGGCGCGGTACGACTACTCGATCGAGGATGTCTTTGAGGCCGGCATGGTGCTTACCGGCACCGAGGTTAAGTCGCTGCGCGAGGGTCGGGCAACTTTGACCGATGGCTACGCCATTGTTGAAGACGGCGAAATGTGGCTGCGCGGAGTCCACATCCCCGTTTACGACCTGGGCACCTGGAACAACCATGAACCGCGCCGGCCCAGAAAGTTGCTACTACGACGCGAAGAGATTCGTCGAATAACTAATAAGACCAAAGAATCGGGCTTGACGCTGATCCCGCTCGCCATGTATTTCAAGGACGGCTACGCCAAGATTGAAATAGCTCTCGCCCGTGGGCGCAAAAGTTACGACAAGCGCCATGCGATAGCCGAGCGTGAGTCAAAGCGTGAAACAGATCGTGCTACCGGTCGCCGGAGTAAGGGCAACGACTAAGCACGAATTATTAGTGGCTGATGTGGCATCGGCATGCGCCCGGCAATTCACTGTTTGGTTTCGTCCTCATTAACTTCTCGGAGGCGGGTAATCCGTTGGGCATGCCCGACCAACCCACCAAGCATGACAATGGACGCGGTGTCATCGGCGGCCTCCAGGGCTTGATGAATGCTCGTTTCGCTGGCAGCACTGTCAGTTGTCTGGTCGGCGATGGTTGCGGCGGCGGCGGCGAATACCCGGGCAAGTGGTGAGAGTTCGTTCGATGAGCCAGCGGCCGGGCGCTCGGTGATCAAGTGGTTCAGGTCTGACGCAATTGAAAGCACGCGTGCTGCTATCACTTGCGTCACTCGAAGTTGCCCTTCGAGTTCGCGCAGATCGAATTCATGGATAGCCGGCGACCATCGCCGGTGATCACGCACATCTTCAACAGCTACGGCTAGGCGCATAGTTTCATCGCGTAGACGAACCGCTTTGTCGAACCAGGTGCGAGTGATATCAGGAGTAAGAGTCAGCTGCACCCCCTGCGCAATGTCATTTAGTAGCTCAGCAAGTTCGTTTTGGATTGTTGACAATTCGACTTCTGCGCGGCCGACCGGCTTACCTCTACTCGTGAAGTAGGAGGCAACAAGTGCGCAGGCGCCACCGACCATGACCCCGAGGAATCTTTCAAAGGCGCCCTCCGGGCTCGTCTGTGCGCCGATGACCAAAATGACGGTGACAGCAACAGCCATGGCGGCATATGGAGCCGAACGTGGGTCAGCCACTTGCAGGAGCCGAATGATGCCGAAACTGGCAAGCACCAAGATCGCGATAGTTGCGGGCCCGAAACCAATTAGTGAAATCGCGGCGAAAGCGACGGCGGAGCCGGCAACAACCCCGATCACCTGAAAAAGGGCTTCCTTGGCAGCGTGGTGGAAAGTGGCTCGGGTTGCCACCACGGCGGTAATTGCTGCCGGCACCGGGTCGACAAGAGCTACGGCCCCACCGATCACATATGCCACTGTTGCCGCTGCGGCGGTGAGTACGGCCAAGCGCAGATAGGGGGAGTGCAGCACGATCTGGCCCAGTTTGTGCCCGGCGCGCTCGCTGCCCATCACGCTCCCATCAAAGGAGCAAATGCTCCCGATGGCTAGTTTAAGGTGAAAATGGCGTATTCTTAAATCCACGGGCCTCGGCCTCTTGATTGTTAATAATTAAATATGGGGGTGATCGGTTTCGACGTTCAGATGTTTTGACCGGAGAAGCGTGTCGAGAATCAAGGTGATCTCGTTAAGAATCCTTGAAAAACAATAACTGCCAAAAATACGCAGTCTGCAGACGCTTACGCCCTCGCGGCCTAAGCAATAATCTGCCGTCAGCCCAATGTGTCCCCGAATTGGGGCCTGACGTCGCTAGGGGACTAACCAATTGCTTCGGTCACGGAAGCAGGCGGAAAAACTAACAGTGGCTGGGCCGCCCGGTGCAGTGCCGCACGAAGCACCGGGGCCGAGAAGCGATAGCGCGGCTACACACGTAGAAGTACGGAAGAAGCCTGCACGGACCCGGGTTCGATTCCCGGCACCTCCACGATTGACCCCGTTTCCTCACGCATTACGAGGGAGCAGGGTTTTTTGTTTCTCACAAACGTCCCATCAGCGAAGTTGTGAACACCTCCCCTTAGGCTCTTGGCTGGAAGGGAATTGCTTACTATTCCCGCACAGTTAGCTGACTTCGCTTATGCCTCCAGGAGAGTTGGTTTTTGAAGCCAACTGCCGCAACCCAACGAGATAGCTCTCTCGACTCTGGCCGAGGGAGCTATCTTTTTCTCATCGATGCCTTGACCTGCTCAGCGTGGAGTGTGTTGAGGTACGTGCTCTCGCCAGGCTAATGAAGTTCTCTGGGTGCGTAGTCAAACTGGCATAGTGGGCCCCGGGGTGTGGTCCGAGGAGGTGAATTACATATGCATCAACCCGATGTCGTCGTGATTGGCGCAGGTATCAGCGGGCTGGCGGTATGTGAAGTTTTGCACCGGGGCGGGCTCGCAGTCACGGTGCTCGAGGCCAGGACCCGAGTCGGAGGACGTCTACTTTCCAGTCCACTAGATCTTGGGGCATCTTGGTTTTGGGATGGTGAGCGAAGAGTCCGGGCAATGACGGATCGCTTCGAGATTGCAACATTCCCGCAGTACCGCGCCGGTGACGCGATGATCGATGAACGGGACGGAGTGCACCGGTACCCGGGGAACCCAATTGATGGGCAAGCACATCGATTTGTCAACGGAGCCGCCGCTTTGACTAATGCTCTGGCGGGGGAGTTGCCCCAGGGCGTGGTGCTGCTGGATCAACCGGTAATTGAAGTCACTGATGACTTAGTGGTGCTTACGGCTACTAGCAGGTGGCAGCCTCAGCAGGTGGTGATCGCGGTACCACCGGCGGTCGCGGTGGCGGCCATCCGACTACCCGAGGTACTGCCAGGGAATCTGGTTGATATAGCCCAGCGCACTCCCGTGTGGATGAGTGACACCGTCAAGGTCGTAGTGACGTACGACGAACCCTTTTGGCGCTCCGATGGCCTCGCTGGGTCCGCGATAAGTCGAGCGGGCCCGCTGCACGAAATACACGATCTTTGTGGGCCTGATGGATCCCCGTCTGCCCTCTTTGGGTTTGCCCGTGCAGGTGAGCCAAGCGGCCTGACTGAGTCTGAAATTTGCGCACAGTTGGGGCGGATCTTCGGACCTCGTGCACACGCACCGCGAGAACTCCAGATTCAGGATTGGTCCAGCGAGCAGTGGACGAACCCAGCGATGGCTGCACCTGAATCGGCTCAAAGTTCGCCTGGCTTCGCACTCCTAGGTCATGCTGTCTACCAGCAACCACAACTTGGTGGTCGATTCCACTGGTCGGCTACCGAGACCGCACCGAATTATGCAGGGCATATTGAAGGGGCACTTGAAGCGGCCGAGCGCACAGTTAATTCAATCTTAGACTTTCCTCGGTAAGTGCTTCCGTTTAAATCGGCTGAGACCAAGACTTATTAATGTGAACCACTTGTGAATTGCGGAAAGGCGTGTGAGACCCAGAATGAATGAATGCTGACTCGAAGTAACGTTTCGCTTGAGGTTTGGGTGGGGACTGGTCGGGGCCTGATTTGGATCCTGCCGCTCACCTTGGATAAATTCCCGCTCTTATTTCGCCTTTTTGATGGAGGTCAATGGCATGACGAATGTGAACGAGCAACAGCTGCAGTTGGTGGAGAACACCCTTACCACCGCATTGCTGGCGTGGTCGGCTACAAGTGTGGCGGTCGGAACGATCATGGCCCTAGTGGGCCGCAAGGCCCAAAACGATGATCTGGTTGGCTTTGGCCGGCAGACTGCCGCGTGGGGTGCCGTTGATGCGTTGATCGCTGGCGCTGGTGTTCTGAGCAGGCGTCGCCGCGCTCCGCTCTGCGATGAAGAAGCTGCGAAAAAGGCCGGCTCGCTGCGCAAGCTACTTCTGGTAAATGCGGTAGCAGACGTCGGTTATATGGCCGGCGGTCTTCTGCTAATTGCCCGGGGCGAAGGTGGGCAAAGGAAGTTACGGATGGGAGCCGGGGATGGGGCTGCGGTTGTAGTTCAGGGCGGATTTCTCCTCGTGCTGGATCTCACCCAAGCTCAAAGGGTGAGGTAAGGGTTTAGATGAAGCGCAACTCCGGGGCTTTACGCAATCCGAACCCGATCCAGTCAATGTGACGTTGCGCCGGTGATCGGCGGGCATGGACAATAGTGGCATGAAACGCCGTCGCCTGTGGATCAACCTCGCCCTTGTCCTAGCAATTGTCCTAGTTGTGGGTGCGATCGTGGGCATAGCACTACGTCCCAAGGGGGCCTCGGCTCCAGCCCGCACTGCCACGGTGGTTTCGGCTACGGTCTCATCAACGGTAACGGCGAGCGGATCGGTTGAAAGCGCCGGCGACATCAACCTGGCATTTACGACACCGGGGATAGTCACGAGTATCGAAGTGTCCGCAGGCGATTCGGTGAAGCAGGGCCAGGTACTCGCAACGATCAACCAGACAACGGCAACGCAACAACTCGCAGCAGCACAGGCGACCCTTTCGCAAGCACTTAGTTCGGCTTCGACTTCGGGCTCGTCGGTTGCCAATGCCCAGGTGCAACTGAAACTAACAAGTGATGCGGCGGCAGCCTCCAATGACAGTCTCAAGGCCGCGGTATTGCAGGCACGGTCTAATCTGTCGGCGGCTGAAAAGTTGTGGACGGATGCGTGCGTTAATCCAGATGATGCAACCTGCCCTAACGCGTCGGCAGCAGAAGCAATTCGCTCTGCACAAAACGGGGTTAAGAGCGCCCAAATCAATTACGACGCGGCCGTGACGGCGGCGGCGAATGCAGCCACGGCATATGACCTAGCGGTGAATCAAGCTGCCGAAACACTCACTCAGACCAAGGCGGTTGGCTCAACGACGTGTACTGCTTATGGAGCGAGTTCAGTGAACTGCGCTTCTGCTACAAGCACCACCCTTAGTGCCCAACACGCCTACGACTCTGCAGTAACTACGCAAACGCAAAGTAAGCAGGCAGATAGCCAGACTGTCCAGAAATCAGCGATGGCGTTATCAACGGCGAACGTGACCCTTCGTAAAGCGATCGCCGATCAATCGAAACTGGGCTCAGATTCAGTGCGCACAGCGAGCCAGGCCCTCACCAATGCGGTGAATGCGCAAGAGAAGGGCAAAATTGCCAATGCTCAGTCGGTGCAGAGCGCCCAGAATTTGCTGACCAATGCTCAGGCGGCAACTTTGACACTAGGTGCTGGCGATACGGCGGCGACGCCGACCGTGGCTCAGGCGGCGATCGACTCTGCCAAGGCGGCGGTGGCGGTAGCACAACGGGCTTTAGCCGACACCACCTTGGTGGCGCCGGTCGCTGGCACTATCGGTTCGGTGAACATCACCGCTGGTGAGATTTCAACAAGTGGGGCCACAACTTCGGGAGGTTCAGCGGCAATAACCGTGATATCTGATGGCCTATTCACCGTCTCGGCGGACTTTGCTGAAACCGATGCGGCTCAAGTTACCGAGGGTGATTTGGCGGCTGTCACTTTCCCCGCGATATCTGGTGCATTAACGACGGGGGTAGTTCTAGCTGTTGATCCGATGGCAACTACTTCAGCATCGAGCAGCCTGGTGGTATTCAGTGTCAAGGTCAGCATGGATTCGGTGCCTGCCGAAGTTCAGCCTGGGATGTCTGCATCGATATCGATTACCACCGACGAAGTCAGCGATGTATTAGCCGTGCCACAAAGTGCCATAGCGACCATCGGCGAGGTTAGTACCGTAGAAGTGCTACAGCCGGATAACACCTCGCTCACCGCCGAAGTCACACTTGGGCTCAAGGGTGATTCGCTAACCGAGATAACCAGCGGGGTGACCGCGGGTCAGATCTTGGTAATTCCGACCGGTGGCACTTCAGTATTCCCGACCGGCGGGGTACCGGGCGGCGGCGGCCCATTTAGCCGCCCTCGGAACTGACACCCATGATCCCGGTCCTTGACTTAGTCGATATCACGAAGGTGTAC